>JAEYWB010000594.1 GCA_023429275.1 Planctomycetota bacterium | reverse complement strand
GCTCCTCGGCCTGGACCGACATCCAGTCGGGCAGGCTCAGAGCGCCGGCCGCGATCGCTCCGGCCGACAGAGTCCGGAAGAACCCCCGCCGGGAGACGCCGCGGCGATGGCAGAGGACGGATTCGTGGAGGCTGGTGAGCATGGAAAGGGCCTAAGGCACAGGTATCGGGTATCGGGTATCAGGTATCAGACAGCGGAGTCTTGAACGTGGACCGGCCCTAGGCCCTAGGCCCTAGGCCATTCCTCATCGTTTCGTCACAAACTCGCTGCTGTTCAGCAGACTCCAGAGGATGTCTTCGAAGGCTTCCGTTCGACTTCCGACCTCTTTGATGAGTGCGAGGTTGAGATCGACTTCCTGCTTCGACGGTTCGCGGGCGAGGATGACCAGATACAGCTCGTGGATCGCATCCTCGTTGTCCGGATAGTCCTTGAGGATCTGCGACAGCCGCGTGTTGCCGGCGCCGCTGATCATCCGCTGGATCGTCGGGTTGTTCATCAGGAAGAGCGCCTGCGGAATCGTGCCGATGATGTCCTCCTGCGGCGTCGAGGGATCGAAGCCGAACAACGTGGCGAACGCCTGCTTCTGCGAGAGAGGAATCCGCCCCATCGGCCCGCCGCGTCCTCCCGCGAGGCCGAGATTCGGAATCCCGAGCACCGACGTCAGGGCGTTGTAGATCTGGTCGGACCGGAGCCGCGTCGGGGCGGCGGCGGCGAAGGCCGCCTCATTCTGCGACGTCCCCTCGCTCCCCCTGAGCTGCCGCTGGTAAGCCTCCGTCAGGGCGATCGTGCGGAAGAGCCACTTCACGTCGTAGTTCTGCGCGGTAAAGGCGCGGGCGAGCGTGTTGAGCACTTCCCCGTACTGCGGCTCCCGCAGCGGTCCCATGTCGTCGACCGGCGTATGGAAACCTTCGCCGAGCATTTCCGCCCAGATGCGGTTGACGAACGCCCGGGCAAACCACGGGTTGTCCTTCGAAGTGATATGGGCGGCGAGGTCGCGACGGCGGTCGAGGTCGTCCGTTCCCACCTTGAGCTTCGAATTGTCGAGGAAGAAGGCGGGTTCCATCAGGGTCCCCTTCGACTGGGGATCCTCGAGGTCCGGCATGTAGTGCTCGGCCGAGCCGCGCCCCGGCTGGTTGGCGTCAGGCCGGGGGGCGTCCTTGAGCTCCTGGGGCGTGAGCTTGCCATCCTTGTTCTTGTCGGCGAATCCGAGGAGCGTTTCGAACCGCTGCGCCAGCGGGCCGCGGGCCTCGTCCTTCACGAGGAAGCCGTCGCGGTTGCGGTCCATCATCCGGAAGATCTCCTCCGGATCGTACTGCCGTCGTTCCCCCTGTCGTTCGAGAAAGTCGGCCGAGTTCACGACGAACGTCCGCATGTTCTGCGGCGATTCGCGCCGGACCTGAATCCGCGGGAAATAGGCGGCCAGCGTATGGAACTGCTCCCTGGTCCACTTGTCATACGGGTGGTTGTGGCAGTTGGCACACTGGATCTGGATGCCGAGGAAGATACGGGAGACTTCCGAGGCGATCTCACTCGGGTCCCCCTCCTGCGCGAAGATGAGGCCGATCTGGCCGTCGCTGTCGGTGTTCCCCGTGGCACAGATCAGGTCGGTCGCGACCTTGTTCCAGGGGGCGTTCGACTGGAACTGCTCCTTGAGCCAGTCCTCGAACAGGTCCTGGACGAGCCGGGCCCGCTGATTGGTCGCCCGGGAGAAGACGACCTCTTTCCAGTAGCCCGCCCAGTTGGCCGCGTAGGCGTCGGAGGCGAGGAGCTTGTCGATCGCCTTTTCGCGTTTGTCGGGATCGGGATTGAGGCTGAAGAGCGTGACCTCCTTCGCAGTCGGCACGGTCCCGGCGAGGTCGAGCGTGATGCGGCGGAGAAAGTCCTCGTCGGTCGTCCGCGGCCCCGGCGTGGCGGACTCTTTCGCCAGGTGCGTTTCGATCAGCCGGTCGACCTCCTGGGCGATGGTCGCCGACGAGTTCAGCTTCCCCTGGGTTCCAAGGACCGGTTTCGGGGTGCTCCTGGCGGCCGGCTTTACCAGCGGTTTGTCGCCAGTCGCCGGCTTGTCGGCAGCTCGGGAGACTGTCCAGCCCGCCAGAAGAGTGACGCCGAGCAGAAGAAGGCGAGAGACTCGCATAGGGAGATCCGTGCGACAGGAAGTCACGACATGGAAGCGGACAGTCTCTGAAACACCCCTGAGCGACGGAGGTTTCGAGGAAAGCGGTCAGGAGGGGTTAGGATTCAGGATCAAGGAGCCAGGGGGGTGAACGTACGCCCTCTTCCACGACTCACGAAGTACAGGCCTCATGCCTGGATCCTGACTCCTGGATCCTCTCTACCCTCACAATCGGGAGGGACCGTCAGGAATGCGTTCTCCGATGTTCTAGACGCTTTCCGGAACGCGGCCTAGAATTTCGCCAGTCGCCGGATGTTCAGATTTTCGTCTGACACTGCCCGAACGGAAATCGGCTGTAAGTGGCTATCCGGCAGGAAGTTGAACCTGAGGAATTCAGAATGTACGAACGCTTTACTGACCGTGCCAGGAAGGTCATGCAACTGGCCAACCAGGAAGCGCAGCGGTTCAACCACGAGTATATCGGAACTGAACACATCCTCCTGGGCCTGGTGAAAGAGGGTTCAGGAGTTGCTGCCAACGTCCTGAAGAACCTCGACGTGGATCTCCGCAAGATCCGCCTCGAGGTCGAAAAGATCGTCCAGTCGGGACCGGACATCCTCGCGATCGGCAAGCTGCCGCAGACGCCGCGGGCGAAAAAGGTCATCGAATACGCGATGGAAGAGGCCCGCAACCTCAACCACAACTACGTCGGGACCGAACACCTTCTTCTCGGCCTCCTCCGGGAACAGGAAGGGGTCGCCGCCCAGGTTCTCATGAACCTCGGCCTCAAGCTGGAAGATGTCCGCGAGGAGGTTCTGAACCTTCTCGGCCACGGCATCGAGCAGTCCGAAGGGCAGGAACGGGGCGGAGCCAACCCGCAGGGGAAGGCGAACAAGAGCAAGACCCCGGCCCTCGACAGCTTCGGCCGCGACCTGACGGAGCTCGCCCGGGGGGGCAAGCTCGATCCGGTGATCGGCCGGACGAACGAGATCGAACGCGTCATCCAGATCCTCTGCCGCCGGCAGAAGAACAACCCCGTCCTCCTCGGCGAGGCCGGCGTCGGCAAGACCGCCATCGTCGAGGGCTTCGCCCAGATGGTCGTCGACGGCAACGTCCCCGAAC
>JAEYWB010000484.1 GCA_023429275.1 Planctomycetota bacterium | reverse complement strand
AGCCGCCGTGCCAGGAAAGCTCACCATCGCTCCGTGCCGCCCAGGAACCGCGCGCTTCGTGACACCAGGGCGCGCCGGAAAGCCCACGATCCGAGTCGCGACCCCGGTCTCGGCGATCGTTTCAGGTTTCCGAACTGAGGTACGGCGTTTGCCTTTTTCGTCGGGCAGCTCGGTCGGATCAGTCGCCGGGCGGCTTGCGGGTACTGGAGAGCAGTCTTATGAATATCAAGCGAATCGCTGTTCCCGTCGACTTCAGCAACAACTGCCTCGAAGCCCTGCGCGGGGCGTGCGAGATGGCCGCCGCCTATGGCGCGGAGCTTCACCTCATCCATGTCGAGGAACCCTGGATCGCCGCGGCGATGGCTTCGTCGGAGCCCTATCCGACCAAGCGCATCGAGGAGGCGCTGAAGGAAGTCCATGTCCCTGTGTCGGGGGCGATTCCCGTCCACCGCTCGGTCCGAATCGGCGACACGGTCAAGGAACTTCTGGGATTCCTGACCGCCAACGAGATCGACCTCGTCGTCATGGGCTCCCACGGGCGCACTGGGGTCTCCCGCCTCCTCCTCGGGAGTATCGCCGAGGCGATCGTCCGCCGTGCTCTGTGTCCCGTTCTGATCGTCCGTCCCCGGGCACCGTCTGCCGCGCCTCCTTCGGACGACAAGGCTTCTGAGTCTCGCGTCCCTGTCACCTGATGTGGCAGTGTCACCTGATGTGGCAGTGTCACCTGATGTGACAGTGGCACCTGATGAGACAGTCGGCTTCATTCGTCAAGCCACCAAAGACAACTGCGGGAGCTCGAAGCATGGCGAAACTGATGAAAGCCTTCGTGATGGAAGGGATCGGTCGGACCGGCTTCGTCGACAAGCCGATTCCGGAGCCCGGCCCCAACGACGCAGTCATCCGGACGACCCGGGCCCTCGTCTGCACGTCTGATGTCCACACGATCAAGGGGGCGATCGGCCCGCGCCAGGGCCTGACGCTCGGCCACGAAGGGGTTGGCGTGATCCACCGGCTCGGAAGCGCAGTGCGCGGCTTCCGTGAGGGACAGCGGGTCCTGACGGGAGCAATCACTCCCTGCTTCCGGTGCGACAACTGCCAGAGAGGGTTCACGTCGCAGTGCGGAGGCCTGCTCGGCGGATGGAAGTTCGCCAATATCAAGGACGGAGTCTTTGCCGACTACTTCCACGTCAACGATGCCGAGGCGAACCTGACTCCGATCCCGGACGGTATCTCCGACGACATCGCGGTGTACTGTGCGGATATGCTCTCGACGGGCTTCCTCGGCGCCGAGAACGCGGCGATCCCACTCGGCGGGACGGTCGCGGTCTTTGCCCAGGGCCCGGTCGGCCTGATGGCGACGGTCGGCGCACGACTCCTGGGAGCGGGGCTCATCATGGCGGTGGAGGCAAAGCCGGACCGGCAGGCCCTCGCCCGGAGCTACGGCGCCGATCTGATCATCGATCCGTTCGACGGAGACCCCGTCGCGCAGATTCTCTCGGCGACCGGCGGCATCGGGGTCGACTCCGCGATCGAATGCTATGGCGCCCAGGAGACGTTCGAGGCGTGCATCAAGGCGACCCGCCCGGGGGGGACGATCTCGAACGTCGGCTACTACGGGCATGGCGACTCGGTCGATATTCCCCGGGTCGAGTGGGGCGTCGGGATGGGTGAAAAGACCATCCGGGGCGGCCTCTGCCCGGGTGGCCGGGTCCGTATGAGCCGACTGCTGCGGCTGATCGAATCGGGACGAGTCGACCCGAGCCTCATGACGACGCACCGAATTCCGTTCTCCCAAGTCGATCGCGCCGTGCGACTCATGGAGACGAAAGAGGAGGGAATTATCAAGCCGCTGGTGACGTTCGACTGAGTCCCCCACCCGAGGCCCGATCCGATCGACAAGCGATCTCGGCTCTTTTGTGAACTCTTGCTTAGAATGGGGAGCGAGTCACGGTCCCTCCGGATCCGACTGGCTATCTTCGGATGGTCCGGTGTTGACCCGTTTGGAACTGCGGTCGACACAAGATCCTTTCCCCTGGAAACGCACGGATGCTCCACTCCACTCTTCCTGCAGTCGACGCCTCGTTCGATGCTGCTCTTCTCCCCGTATCGCGAAAGCTCATTCTGACTCCGGTCGGCTCGACGGCAGAGCCATCCGCATCGCAGCGGACATCCGCTTCACCAACCGATGTCCGTCAGTCGTGGGCCTATCGCATACGGCTTCCGTTGACCGCCGTCAGCCTGCTCACCGGAGTCTGTCTTGCCCTTTTCAGCCGGCCGCCATTGCCGCTCCGTTCGGTCGCCGGTCTCTGGCTGACAGCGGGGGGAATGGCGCTTCTACTGGCCGGGATCGCGCTCCGGCTCTGGGCGCTGGCGTCAATCAGCGAGCGGAAGACACGGCTGCTCGTCACGACGGGCCCTTACTCGCTCTCCCGGAATCCGCTCTATCTCGGCACGCTTCTGATCGTCTGCGCCTTCGTCGTCTTCTGGCAAAGTCCGACCATGGGACTTCTGCTCCTCCCTCCGGTTCTGCTCTATCGATTCGGAGTGGTTCCTGCCGAGGAGCGGGTTCTCACCCGACGGTACGGAGCGGAGTTCGACGCCTACTGTCGCCGGACACCCCGATGGTTCCCCCGACTCGGCGGCTACGTGCGGGAAGAAAACCTTGCTCTCCGGTCGGTTGGCGTGATTCGAGAGGCACAATGCGGCCTCTGGTGGCTGGCGTTCGCCGCCCTGTCACTATGGATCACGGCGCTGCGCGAGGCGGGATCTGGTCTGGTCCTGTGAAGCAGCGACTCATTCTGAACGTCGCCCAAGGGATGACTGGAGTCCCGCGGTCGCGGAGGCCTCCTGGAACAATCCCCCCGGCTGCTGAAGGTACAAGCCGTCGTACTCAGGATTCTTTCCACCGGACAAGTTTTCCCGAAGAGGGATTCGCCGCGATCACATTCCTGACGATCTCTCGCTCCAGCTCCTGTCCGTGCTGAATGTCGAATACGTCGTGACAAAGGGGCCTCACAAGGCATCCCGAGAGACTGATGAGGCATTGCCGATCGTCTTCGAGGCCGGCGATGGATCGACGATCATTTGCCGTGTCCCCCTCGTATGTGCATTTGACGCCGGGGCAACGATCCACTTCGCAGGAATTTCATTGCCGTCTGTTGAATCGGTCGCCGTCCGCTTGAACGCTTTGAGCGGACCCTTCACCCTGCCGACATGGTTGGAAAAGTCTTTCTCGTCGGAGCGGGACCGGGTGATCCGGGGCTGCTGACCGTCCGTGGAGTGGAATGCCTCGCGCAGGCAGACCTCGTTCTGTACGACGGGCTCGTCAATCCCGTGCTCCTGAGGCACGCGCATGCCCGTTGCGAGCGGACATCGCGTCTTGGCAATTCCGACGCGAAGCGGCTCGACCAGGAGGAGATCAACGCCCGCCTGGTCGCCGCGGCTCTAGAGGGGAAGCAGGTCGTCCGCCTCAAGGGGGGGGATCCGTTCATCTTCGGTCGGGGGAGTGAGGAGGCGGCTGCACTCGAAGCGGCGGGCATCCCGTATGAAGTCGTCCCCGGGATCACGGCCGCGACCGGGGCGGCCGTTTACGCCGGGATCTCCCTGACGCACCGCGAGCGGGCCTCCGCCGTCGCCTTCGTCACCGGGCATGAGGCCCCTGACAAGTCCGTCTCGAACCTCGACTACGACCTACTCGCGAAGTTTCCCGGGACGCTCGTCTTCTATATGGGGCTCCGGCAGATCGGAAGCATTGCCGGCAGCCTGCAGACGCACGGCATGCCCGTGTCGACTCCGGGCGCCGTCGTCTGCCGGGCCACCACTCCGAGGCAGAAGGTCGTCACCGGAACACTGGGCGATATCGCCGGGCGGGTCGCTTCAGCGGGGCTGCACGCCCCCTCCCTGATCATCGTCGGCGAATGCGTCGCCCAACGGGAGCGGATCGCCTGGTTCGAACATCGTCCCCTGTTCGGCACGCGGGTCGGGATTGCCCGGTCCGACGGGCAGTTCTTCGACCTCCTTCCGCTCGGCTCGGAACTGGGGGCGGAGCTTGTCCCGATGCCGGTCATCGACATCCGTCCCGTCGACGACTGGAGCACCGTCGACGCCTCGTTCGAGCGACTCGGTGACTACGCGTGGATCGTCTTCACGAGCGTCAACGGCGTTCAGACCTTCTTCGACCGACTCTGGGAGAAGGGGAGAGACCTGCGTGCACTCGGGACGGCCCGAATCGCGGCCATCGGTCCGGCGACTGCGGAGGCCCTGACGCGGTATCACCTGCGGGCGGACCTCGTCCCCGAGGCCTATCGAGCGGAAGAACTCGCCGCCGCGCTCGCTCCGCAGGTTGCCTCGCAGCGCGTGCTGTGGGTCAGGGCGAGCCGAGGACGGGATGTCCTGCCAGAGAAACTCACGGCCGCGGGGGCGAGTGTCGATCAGCTGGTTGTCTATCAAAACCTCGACCTGGACGCCTGGAGCGGCGAGATTCTCGGACGTCTCGAAACCGGGGATCTCGACTGGATTGCCCTCAGCAGCCCCTCGATCGCCCGCAACGTCGCCCGCCTCCTGCCGACGGCGGCCCGGGAACGCCTCGGGAACGGTCTACGTCTCGCCGCGATCAGCCCGGTGACCGCCGAGGCG
This sequence comes from Planctomycetota bacterium, assembly GCA_023429275.1. GTDB lineage: Bacteria > Planctomycetota > Planctomycetia > Planctomycetales > Planctomycetaceae > Planctomyces_A. Next base: position 1,362 of record JAEYWB010000484.1, on the reverse strand, counting down.
GCCCGAGAGGCGGGACTGCCGATCAGCGCCGTTGCCGGAGAATTCACCTGGAAAGGGGTGTTTGCGGCGATTGAGGAGACGCAGAAACCTCACCAGTGAGGCCCGTCCGGGCCCCGACGGCACTCCGCGCGGAGTGAGGTGACGGCCGCGTCCGGAAATCCTCCTCAAACCGCGCCGAGCCCGTGGTTTCCGTATCCAATACGGGCTGTTGCGATTGCCGTGGATCGCTACAATTCCACGGTTTGGCGGCTTCCGCACGCTCTTTTCGTTGGAACGAAGGATCGTGCGGCTTGTCCGCCATTTGGGTGTCCGCACGACCGTCAGACGCCCGAACTGCAAGCTGGATATTGGGTTGGAGAGAATTCCCGATGCTCGATTCGACTGTTCCCGCCTCTGATACAAATGCAACGGACGGTGCCGTACACGGGATCGACCCGCAGGAACTCGAAGAGTGGTATGAGTCGCTCGAAGATGTCATTCACCGCTACGGCCCGGATCGGGTCCAGCAGCTTCTGATCAACCTCCGCGAGCGGGCCTATCACCGCGGAGTCATGATCCCGTTCACGGCGACGACGCCGTACGTCAACACGATCGGCCTCGAAGACCAGCCGCGGTATCCCGGTAACCTCGAGATCGAACGCCGGATCAAGAGCTTCATCCGCTGGAACGCGATGGCGATGGTCGTCCGCGCGAACAAGAAGACCGAATCGGGCGGCGCCGTCGGGGGACACAGCTCGACGTACGCCTCGTCGGCGACGCTTTACGAAGTCGGTTACAACCACTTCTTCCACGCCCGGACCGAAGACCACACGGGGGACATGGTGTACTTCCAGGGGCACGCCTCCCCGGGGATGTACTCCCGCGCATTCCTCGAAGGACGGCTCAGCGAAGAGAAGCTCGACAACTTCCGCCAGGAGGTCAATCGGGGCGAGGGGCTGTGCAGCTACCCGCACCCCTGGCTGATGGAGGACTTCTGGCAGTTCCCGACCGTGTCGATGGGCCTCGGTCCGATCTGCTCGATCTATCACGCCCGGTTCCTGCGTTACCTCCAGCATCGCGGCCTGATCGACACCAGCAAGTCGCGCGTCTGGTGCTTCATCGGCGACGGCGAAGTCGACGAGCCGGAAACGCTCGGCGCGATCACCCTCGCGGCCCGGGAAAAGCTCGACAATCTGACCTGGGTCGTGAACTGCAACCTGCAGCGGCTCGACGGTCCGGTGCGCGGCAACGGCAAGATCATCCAAGAGCTTGAGGGCGCTTTCCGCGGCGCCGGCTGGAACGTCATCAAGGTGATCTGGGGATCCGATTGGGATCCGCTACTGCAGGCCGACGACTCCGGCCTCCTCGCGCAGCGAATGATGG
>JAEYWB010000351.1 GCA_023429275.1 Planctomycetota bacterium | reverse complement strand
CAATGACGCCATGGTCGTGGAGGCCTCCGTGGGCACCAACAGGACGAGCGAGAGGAATCGTACCGTGCCAGCCGGAAAAATGCGGGTCGGTGATGACTACGCTCGCCCCGGTTGTCGAAGCGGCTTTGGTACCACGACCTCTCGCGAACGGGGCCAGCCTCGCGATGCCTCTCTTCTGCGCAATGGTTGCACGGCACAGGCGTGTGACGGGAGTTCCGTATCCGATTCTCATCGCCGCGAAGGTCGCAAACGCAAGGAAAACGGGCGATCTCCTCTACAGACGACCATCCCTATTCATCCGTGCGCAGGACTGGCATGGCAAATGCAAACTGCTTCGGCGGATCGCGCTCGTTGATCAGTGGAGTCACTCTCTGTCCATGGATTGCCGAATGACTGCTCGTACGAAGCGAGGCTTCACACTCATCGAACTGCTGGTCGTAATCGCGATCATCGCCGTGCTGGTGGCGATCCTGCTGCCGGCTGTTCAGCAAGCGCGTGAGGCGGCCCGGGCATCCCAATGCCGCAACAATCTCAAGCAGCTGGGGATTGCTTTTCACAACTATCACGAGACTTACGGCCAGCTGCCCAACGGCAGCCATCCTGGCTACTCGGGAGGGAGCGGCGGCTACAACATGGGCTGGGCTCCCAAGCTCTTCCCCTACATCGACGAGACGAACCGCTACGAGAAGATGGTTCGGATGTCTCCGAACCCGATCACCGAGCTTGGCCCCTGGCGGCACAACACCGCTCCTCATACAGGGTCTGATCCGATCTGGGGGCCGGTTCCCACGCTGGCCTGTCCATCGTCGATCCTCGGCAACACGAGTCCGGACATCAAGGCGTTTGCCTGGATTGCCGGTCAGGGGGCTCTCCACTACCGCGGCTGTTCCGGTCGTTACGAAGACATTTACAACACCACCGCGCCCGCCACGCATCAGTGTGCAAACTCCGGGATGATCTTCCCTGAGAGCAAGACGCGGCTGACGGACGCCAAAGACGGAACGTCCAATACGATTCTGCTCGGCGAATCCTCCTCTTCCAGGGGCTGGACCGATGCGATCAAGGGGGACTGGGGCGGGATCCAGCCGTGGACGTGGGGGTTCTATTGGTACGTCGGTGCGGAGCGGCTGACGATCGATGCGAAGACCATCCAGTTCCCGATCAACTTCCGCGGGACGTTCTCAACCAACTTCACCCCTTACACGAGCTACCACGAGGGGGGAGCCCACTTCCTTCTGGCAGATGGCGGGGTCCGCTTCCTGACCGAATACATGGACCTCAACCTGTTGAAGGCTCTCAGCACTCGGGCCAAGGGAGACATGGTCGGGGACTTCTAAGGTCGTGCGAACTCGCTGGTTGACAGTTTTTTCTCAGTCGGGACGGTCAGAATGTCAAAGGGGTTCAGTCCGGTTCGAGTCCTTCGGCAGGGCCGATGGGCAGTCCTGCTCGTGGCAGCGTCGCTTCTCGCGGGGTGCGGAGGAAACGGCAACAGGCCGCGGACGGCGAAAGTCACCGGTCGCGTGACCTACGAGGGGAAGGCGATCCCGACCGGGTCGCTGCTGTTCGTTCCCGAAGGGGGCGGACCTTCCGCTCAAGGGAACATTGCCGAGGACGGGACCTACACGCTCGGCACGTTCAAGGAAACCGATGGCGCAGTCCTCGGAAACTTCAAGGTGATCATCACCGCCTGGACCCGGGCCGAAGGGGGTTCGGGCCTGCCCGAGGATGCCGGCAAGGGAAACGCCGCTCCCGTCTCGCTGATTCCCGAGATTTACGGCGACATGGAGAAGTCCGGCCTGACGGCGACCGTGAAGGAGGAGGCCAACCAGATCGACTTCAACCTGGAGAAGAAGGAGCCGCCGAAGAAGAAGGTCTCCGGCCGCAGCTCCACCCGCTACGGAGCGGGAGCGGGCTGAGCGAGCTTCCTGCGACATCGCCGACGGCCTGTGCCGTGCGAGCCCACTCCCGACGGAGGCGGCCCGCGGTCTATCGATCGGCTGATCGAAACCGGAACGGCTCGCCGAAGACCTCTTTCTCCGGTCGCATGCCGATGTTCGTCAGGAGGCCCAGTGCAAAGGCTGTGGTGACGAGGCTCGAGCCCCCGTGGCTGAGGAGCGGCAGCGTGATCCCCGTGATCGGCATCAGGCCGACCGTCATCGCGGTGTTGATCACCGCCTGAGTCGCCAGCTGCGTGACGATGCCGACGGCAACGAGCCGGCCGAACGGCTCCTGCGTCCGGGCCGCGATGAAGAGCCCTGCCCCCAGCAGGCCGAGGTAGAGGGTAATGACCGCCAGCGTCCCAGGCAGACCCCACCGCTCTCCCACGAGGCAGAAGATAAAGTCGGTCCTGGCTTCGGGGAGCGAGTAGGCGAGCGGATCGGCGACGGGCATCCCGCTGATGTCGCTTCCCCACAGTCCGCCGAGGGCCAGCATCTGTTTCGACTGGTGGAGGTGATAAGCATCCCCCGTCGGCGGACGGCCGCCATCGGTCTGCGTGAAGACCGCCGTCACCCGTGACCGCTGCTCGGCGCTCATCACTTTCCACAGGAGCGGAAGCGAGACGAACCCCATCAGGGCGATCGCACAGAGATGCGTCCACCGCGCCCCGGCCGCGAAGAGCATTGCGAACAGGACCGGGAAGAACAGGAGCGACGTTCCGAGGTTCGGTTCCTTGAGGATGAGGACGACCGGAACGATCGTCATCAGGAACGGGATCGCGAGCCCGCGAACCCGTCGAAAGTTCTCGCGCATCATCAGGTACGTCCCGAGAGCGACGATGAACGCGATCTTCATCAGTTCCGACGGCTGCATCTGGAAGCCGCCGACCGAGATCCACCGCCGCGATCCGCCCCGCGCCGGGAACGCATAGACGACCAGGAGCAGGATGAACGCCCCGGCGTAGAGCAGTCCGCTCCAGTGGCGGAGGCGGCGGTAGTGGATCGGCAGCGCGATGGCCCAGGCTCCGACCGCCAGGGCAAGCCAGACCGTCTGCCGCGACCAGTAGTCGCCGCTGCCGGCCAGCTCATCTCCGCGGCTGATCCCCGCCAGTCCGAGCGCGATCAGGAGAGCCGCACAGAGCGGAATCTCCCAGGGCCAGCGGCGGGTTGTCAGTGCGTGATCCATCACACAGAAAACTGTCCCGCTGCGAGTCGGTGCCGGGAGCGCGGCACAATCCGACTCGAAAGCTCCCCCCGCAGCGCGCCGCATTCTGGCGGGATCGCGCGAAACCGAGAAGGGGAGTTCCCCGCCTCTCTCTTCGGTCCCCGGGCCTGGTTCCGGGCTCCGTCGGGCGGAACTCGCGCGGTGGGTCGAGATTCGAGCCTCGCAGCAATGTTGATCCACGTGAGAGGTGGCGATCGCGACGAAGGGCCTCCGCGTCGCTTCGTTCCAACCCCAGGGACGCTGCCCGAAGGCCTCCTGTCACATCGGGAACGGCCTGGAAGGCCGTTCTACGGAACGGTGCGGCCTCTCGGTCGGCTGGGAACATCGATTCAACCTGTTTCCCCGTCTCCGGATAGACACGTCGCGAACCGTTTCCCTACGATCGCGCCCGGTCGCTGCCCCCCGCTTTCCAGAACGGCTGATTCATGAGCCAGCAGTTTCGCACGACGCCCGAAGAGACCGACAAGATGCCTTCGGGCATCCCGTTCATCGTCGGCAACGAGGCGGCAGAGCGGTTCAGCTACTACGGGATGACCGGCATCCTGACGACGTTCATGATGAACCACCTGGTTACGGCCAGCGGCCAGCCGGATCATATGAGCGAGGAACAGGCGACTGCCTGGGTTCACACCTTCAAGGCGGCCAACTACGCCTTTCCGATCGTCGGTGCAATCGTCGCCGACATGCTGACCGGCAAGTACCTGATGATCGTCTCGCTGTCGATCGTCTACTGCCTCGGGCACGCGATCCTGGCCCTGATGGACGCTCCGATCGGCATCGAGCCCCGGATGCTTCTTGTCTCAGGGCTCGGCTTCATCGCTCTCGGCGCGGGAGGGATCAAGTCTTGCGTGAGCGCCCACGTGGGCGATCAGTTCGGCCAGGGGAACAAGCACCTGATCGAGCGGGTCTATTCGTGGTTCTACTTCTCGATCAATCTCGGCGCGGGGATGTCGCAGATTCTCTGCCCGGTGCTGCTGAGGAAATTCGGACCTGGAGTGGCGTTCGGCGTTCCGGGAATCCTGATGGTCCTTGCGACGATCGTCTTCTGGCTCGGCCGGTACCGCTACGCCCACATCCCGGCTTCCCCCAAGCGGTTCCTCGCGTCGCTGGACGGCGAAGGAATCTTCGCGATCGCGCGGCTCTCCCCGATCTTCCTCTTCATCGCGGTCTTCTGGGCGCTGTTCGACCAGAGCGCGACCCGCTGGGTTGCCCAGGCTCAGTCGATGAACCGGTTCGTGTTCGGTTACGAGATCGACGCGGCGCAGGTGCAGTCGGCGAACGCCTTCTTCGTGCTGATGCTCATTCCGATCTTCACGTTCGGGATCTATCCGCTGATCAACAAAGTCGTGCCGCTGACTCCCCTGAGGAAGATCGGGATCGGCCTGTTCACCATGATTCCCGTCTTCATGATCTCCGGGATCATCGAGGAACGGATCGCCGCGGGGGGAAGTCCGCACATCCTCTGGCAGGTGCTGGCCTATGTGATCCTGACGTCCGCCGAGATCATGATCTCGATTACCGCTCTCGAGTTCTCGTATACGCAGGCGCCGCCGGCGATGAAGTCGATCATGCTGGGGATCAACATGCTTTCCGTCACGCTCGGGAACGTCTTCGTCGCGTCGATCAACCATCTGATCGATGCGAGGAAGAGGGCAGGCAACCCGTTTCTGGACGGCCCTTCGTACTACTGGTTCTTCGCCACCTGCATGGGGGCCGCGGCGACAGCGTTCGTGCCGTGGGCGATGAGCTACCGCGGACGGACGTATCTGCAGTCGGAAGGGGATGCCGAAGCGGAAGAAGAGTAGCCATCTCACACAGCGGGATGGCGACTATCCGAACCGTGTCACCCGGTACGGTTCCGCGTCGATATGCGGCTCTTCTCCGAGGACGAGTTCGGAGATGAGCTTTCCCGTCGCCGGGGCGAGTGAGACGCCGAGCATGCTGTGGCCGGTCGCGAGATAGGTGTTCCGCAGGCCGGGTGTCCGGCCGATGATCGGGACGCTGTCCGCCGACATCGGCCGCCAGCCGAACCATTCTTCCTGGACCGGCTCCGCGGTCGGCGTGACGAGGTATTCCTTCGCGCCGCGCCGGAGCACATTGAGCCGGTTGTGGTTCATCACGTTGTTGTAGCCGGCGAACTCCATCGTCGACCCGAGGCGATAGCCCGACGCGAACGGCGTCACCGCAACGTGGTATTCCTCGAGAATCATCGGGTACTTCGGACAGGGGTCGGGCCGCGGCATCGTGATCGAATACCCCTTGCCCGGTTGGACCGGGATGGTGCAGCCGAGTTCGGTGCTGAGCTTCGGGCTCCAGGCGCCGGTCGCGAAGATGAACGTATCCGCTTCGATCTCCCCCTGGTCGGTCACCACGGCTCGCGCCTGGCCCCCCTCCTTGCGGACCTGCCGGACGCGGGTCTCCTCGCGGATCGTGACCCCCTGCTGCTCGAGCGCACGACGCCAGGCCGACATGAGCCGGTCGGGACGAAGGTGGGAATCAATGTCGTAAAAGTAGGCCCCGGCGAGTCCCGGCTTGAGCGCCGGCTCCATCCGCGAAAGTTCGTCGCCGCCGATCTTGCGGGCGCCGACGCCGAAGTGCTCGCGGAGGAGGGCGTCGATGGCGTCGTATTCGGCCAGCATCTTCTCCGTCTTGAAGACGAAGAGCATTCCCTTCGACTCGTTCTCGGTCTCCGTCAGGTCGCTCGCGAGGAGGCCCTTGTAGAGGTCGGCCGAGGAGCGGAGGATCGCGTGAAGCGCGTGCCCCGACTCGATCATGTCCTTCTTGTTGCACTTCTGGGCGAACCGCATCATCCAGCCGAAGAGCGAGAAGTCGATCCGCGGCTTGAGATAGAACGCCGATGTGCTGTCGAACATCGACTTGAGGGTCTTCTGGATCGCACCGGGCCTGTTGAGCGGCAGAACGTGGCTGGGGCTGATGTAGCCGCAGTTCGCGTGCGAGGCCCCTTTGCCGAACTTCCCCTGGTCGAGAATCGTGACTTCCTTGCCGGCCTTGCGGAGGTAATACGCACAGGCCGAGCC
>JAEYWB010000323.1 GCA_023429275.1 Planctomycetota bacterium | reverse complement strand
GTCCAGGCTATCGAAGACTCCGCCACGTTCGAACGCGCTCCGCTGACGCGTCGCGGCTGAACGGTCGATTGACAGGACACGCTTACGCGGAACTCATCAGGTATCCGGCCATCACGACCCCCATGAGCGCCAGCAGGGCGGCGGCGATCACGGCCAGGTTGAGCCGCCGCATGTCGAGCGGCTCGTTCCGCAGAAGATGATCGACGTTCCGAAGATGGACTCGAATCGACAGAACCAGGATCGCGACCCCCGACAGAATCAGTGCCGTGCCGAACCACTGCGATGCTCCGCCCGTGTGCACGGGAAGCGTCGCGACTTCAGGATCAGCCGCTTCGCCGCGAGCCGACAGCATTCGGAGGAACAGACCGAACCGGGCCACGACGAACCCGAATCCCATCATCGCAAGACCGGTCCGAACCCACGCCAGTAATGTCCGTTCCGCCGCGAGGTAGACCCGCGGATCGGGCACGGCGGGAGAAGGAGCCTTCGGCGGATCGGGAGTGAGGTTCTCGGCCATTGAGGTCCGTCAGTCGGTGAGTTTCGGCGTCGGCTTGGAATTTACTTCGTCGGAAAGACGTTTACTTCCCGAAATGACCGCGGCGATAATGCGGCCGATCCATTCTGCCGAGGTGCCGCCATGCCGAAGTCATTCCTGCGCCCGCTGCTCGTCTCTCTCTCGCTTCTGTTTGTCTTCGTCGAAGTCACACATGCGGACGAACGGTTCGACCTCGTCGTTCCCGGCCGCCCCGAACTGAACTCTACCGCCAGTGTCGACGGGAAGACACTCGTGATCGTCGACGCCGCCGGTACGCGATTCGTCTACGAACGGGCGGCACGGCTCGACTCTCCCGACGGCCGGTACGCCGGCTACTTCTCGGCGGTCGCCGGGCAAGCGGTCCGCTGGCCGGTCGCGGGAGTCGGAAACATGCTCATCGGCGACGCGACCGGAACGGCCTGGCGAGCCGGCAAGCAGCAGATTCAGGCAGTGGCTCTTCCCGGCGCGCCGGTTCCTGCACCGGTCCCCGGCGGGCCGGCGGTGATCGGTCCCGGCGGTGCTCCGGCCGGACCGGGCGCGATCGCCCCGGGAATGCTCGGTTCCGGCTCGCTCGCCTGGCTCTCTCGCGGCCCCAACCTCATCTGGACGGCACACGTCTCGCCCGCCGGAAAGCTTCTGTTCTTCGAGGGGTTCGGCAACAAGTGGAAGAACGTCCCCGTCGGACTGGCGGTGCCGCTCGTGCCCGGCGCGCCGCTCGTCCTCGTCGACGACCCCGGTATGCCGTTGCCACGGTTCATCACGGTCGATCCCTCGGGAAAACTCATCGAGATCGTCGGCGGCACGACCGCCCGCGCGATCGCCGCCCCCCAGCAGTTCGTTCCGGGGACGCACCTGGCGCTCGTTCAGTCGGCGGCGGGACCCGCGGTCCTGGCGGTCGATGTTCGAGGGAAGATCTGGGAGATCGATCTTGTCCGCTATCGGGCGAACGTCGTCGACGGCCACGAGGGGGTCTTCCCCGCCGGCGCACCGATCTCGACATTGACACATGCCGGACCTGCCGGGGCCGGAGGGCAGGTCGCTGCGTACGTGGTGGATCGGCATGGAACGCTCGTCGAGTTCACCCGTGCGGGACTCTGGAGCCCGCCGGCGACGGTGGCGACCGGGTTCGTTCCGGGCTCATCGGTCTCCTCCGCCCTCCTGCCGGTCTTTGGCGGAGCGGGAATCGCTGTTGCGGCCGTCGACTGGACGGGACGGCTCGCAGTCTGGAAGAAGGCCGGAGCCGCCGGGGGCGAAGACGCCGTCACGGCGACGCGACTCTCCCCCGGTGCACCGCTCGCTCTCGGGATGGCTCCGCAGGGACCGGTCGCCTCGGCGGTCGGCGTCGACGGCAACTGGTATGCCTGGACCTACACCCCCGCTGGTGTCTGGACGCCGGTGACGATCAGCGCCGGCTTTGTCCCGGGGGCACCGGTCCTGTTCGATCCCGCGTCGATGACCTTCTTCACGGTCGACCTCCACGGGCATCTCGTCGCCAGCACGTATGCCGCGAACAAATGGGCGACGTACTTTCTCGTGCCGGGGCTCGCCTTCACGCCGCAGCTCATGAGCCGCCAGGTGATTCCGAACGAGCCGCTCCCCCCCGCGCGGGTCTCGCTCGACAACTCGGGGCCGGACGAACTGATCGTCCAGGTGGTCGACCAGGCGGTCCCGGCGCAGCCGGCTGAGATCCGGATTCCCAGTCGAGGAGGAGCTCCCGTGACGCTGGAGCGCGACCCCGGCGCGACCCTCGAGGAGGTGTACCTCGTCCCGGGTCCGCTCGGCACATTGATCGAACAGGTCCAGCGATTTCCGATTTCTCCGCAGCAGCGGTACAGCATCGTCGCGTGGTCGAACAAGGTGACCTACCAGTATGTCGACCGTCGCAAGGAGAAGCCGAAGGGAGCCGTCGCGAACTTCGACCTCAAGAGCCACGTCAGCCTGGGGGTCTTCCCGATCCCGCCAGGAGACATGGTTGCGGATGGCGCCCGGATCGATGTCTTCCGCGAAGCGGCTCAGCAGCGGAACCCCGGCGCGGTCCTGCACTACCCGCGGCCGGCGGCTCCTCCGATCCAGTTCGAGGCCAAGGGGGCCAATCCGGCGAAGTGACAGCGTCGCCTTTCGCTCCGCAGAAGGGGACTCCGTCGCAATCAAAAGACGGCTCTCCTGCACCCGGTCGGTTCGCATCGTTCCGTCCGAAGCGGTGCCGGCCCTGTTAGAATTTGCGAGCCCCGGCGGAGCGCGACGTGCCCATTGTGGAAGCGAAGTCCTCCAGACGTTCCTCCGCACGTGCGCGAATAGCAGATTGCAGGGTCTCCCAGTTCCGATGGATGAACCAGAGACGGTAGACGTAGAAGAACAGTCCGAGAGCCCCCGCGGCGCCGGCCATGATCTCCACGGGGGGCGACAGGAGTTTCCCGAGCGCCATCCCGAGAAGCACGCTAGAGAGGATGGCGATCGAAAAGCGGGACACGAGCGGCGACGCTTCGTCGAACGTGTCGTAACGGGCAAGAGAGAGGTTCGGCTCAGACAACGGGTCGCTCCCTGAGAGGACGTGATGGCACCTCGAACGGCCCAGTGGAACGGGCGATCGAGCGGGGCTCCATGGCGGAGGGTCTCGCGGTCTCCCGCGTCGACAGGTCGGAGGGTCGCTTCTGATCGACAACGCGAGCGGCGACCGGATTCGGCCAGGCAGCGGTCAGTTCTGGAACCGCAGGATGACTCCCATGAACTTCCGTGAGTCCATCTGATTCATCGGGACTTTCGCCACCGAGAGCCGCGTGGAGACGACCTCGACCTGCGGGGGCCTTTTTGACGTCAGGAAGGTGCGGACCCGTTCCCGATCCTCGAACGAAAGCTCCTCGGTCTCGAGCGGAACGAGGCCCCCTTCCCGATCGAACCGCATCGCTCCCTGGCCGCTCTCGTCCGTCAGGATCACTTCGACGTTCTGGTGGGAGGCGCTCATCAGGTGCTCCCGCAGAAGT
>JAEYWB010000214.1 GCA_023429275.1 Planctomycetota bacterium | reverse complement strand
CTCCTGTGACGTCCGCTCCCGGTCGTCGCTGAGAACGCCGGCAGCGTGTCGAGCGTGCCCATGGGAATCCGCGGGACGTTCTTCCCTTCGAATTCCGGTGATCGTCGCCCCCTCGTCGGCTCTTCCCAGGGATCTCCCGCAGAACACGGCCGGCAGGACGGGTCTCGTGACAGCCATCCCGGTCTGTCGCCAGAAGCCGGGCGAAACAGGCTCGCGCCGCACGGAACGGATCGTCCGCGCTGAAGGCTGACGGAGCTGTGCGGAAGAGAGTGGTCGCATCAAGCAGCACTGGCAATCCAAGCAACGACAACCGTCGCTCGACTGCGCCCCACCAATGAAACCGTTTAGCCGCGACGCGCCAGCGGAGCGCGGTCCGCGCCCACGGTAGCCCGGCGATGCCTGTCGCGCGTTACACCTCGCCGGTCCCCGGATGGATCGAGATCACGCGGTTCTACGCTCCCTGGCAGGCCTACAGCAGCAAGTAGGGCGCATATCAATGCACCACACGTGGAAGTGAGTGTGGACTGTTGCATTGGCATGCACCCTGCCTGACTGCGCTCGATCTCAGCCACCCCTGCCGATCATTCCGCATTGAACTGGCGAGCGTAGAAGACGCAGAGGACTTCGGCCGGGCTTGCGTAGGGGTTCAGCAGACAATGCCTTGTACTTCCGTCGAAGTAGAGGCTCTCGCCAGTTTCAACGGTGTGACTGTCTTCGCCGTATTTCATGTCGATACGCCCGGAGACGACCAGTAAAAACTCTTCTCCCTCGTGCGAGAGGGGCTCGCGGCTGATGTCCCGGGCCTGGACCGTCAGCAGGAAGGGGTCCATCGCCCGGCTGGCACGCTTATAGGCAAGCGACTCGTAGCGGATGTTCGAATGGGCGCCGTCTCGTTCGACGACGAGTCGATCGTGCTTTCGAATGAGGACCAGCTGTGGCTTGGCATCCAGCCCTTCGACGAGATGTGAGACGGGAACCCCGAGCGCGGCGGCGATCTCACCAAGCGCCTGGAGCGACGGCGTCACTCGAAAATTCTCGACCTTCGAGAGCCAGCTCCGGGTCAGAGCGGTCTTTGACGCGACCTGTTCGAGCGTCATCCGACGGTCGAGTCGAAGCTTGCGAATCCGCTGAGCGAGTTCCACGAGGTTCATGATGGCGGATCCTAAATCGGCCTCCGGAGGCGAACAAGGAGCCTCGCCGCCCGGTGGTCGTACAGAGTGTTTCGCATCGCGTCCTGCGGATTCCGTCCGTCAGTGGACGGCCTTTTCCTTTCGGCGTGTGCCATCCGCCCTCCCGCGGGGCAGCCGATTGCTCGACCGGCGGAAGAATCAGCGACGAATGAACAGGGCACAGAGAGCGCTCGCAAGGCAGGCCGAGGCGACGGCCGCGAAGACGAGTTCGGTCCGATTGCCGCTCGACTCGATAAGCCACCCGATGAGTGGCTCTCCGATCCCGGCGAATCCGTACGCGAAGGTGTTCATGACGCCCGTTCCCGTCCCGGCCCGTCGGGCGCCGAGCATGTCCGGACAGAGCGCCCAGAAGGACGACTGAGGGCCGTAGGCGAAGAAGCCGCACAGAAACAGAAGAGCGATGCTCGTGAGCGAATGCGCCGGCAGAAGATACATCGCCAGGGAGGCCAGAGCCGCGAGCCCCATGAAAAGTACGATCGGCCCGGAACGGTTCGAGTGGAACAGGCGATCGGAGATCCACCCATTGGCCAGGGCGCCGAGCGCCATGCCGATCGGGAGGGCGACGCTGATCCAGGCACTCGCGGGGCTGGACGCCCACTTCGGCCCCAGGAAATGGACGGGGACCCAGATCAGCAGGCCGTACCGGGCGGTGCTCTGAAATCCAATCGCGGTGCTTGCCACCAGAAACCGCCAGTTCATCAGAACCGCCAGATAGCGATCGGCGATCGTCTCCTCCGCGCGGTCCGGTGCGGCCCCTTCCGTGGTGTCGGCCGCGGAGCTCTCCCGCGTCGTGGCGTTATCCAGCGAAGCGAAGCCCACCTCTTCGGGAGTGTTGCGGACGAGCAGGTAGTAGACTGTCCCGCCGATGAGCAGGAGCAGGACTGGCAGGCGGAAGATCCATCGCCAGCTGAGATTGTTCGCGACGATCAGATTCGAGGTGACGTAGGTCAGGATCGAAGCGGAGCCGGCAGCGAAGACGTAAGCGCCGTAGACACGGCCTCGTTCCGCGGGACTCCACCAGTTGGCGAGAACCCGGCTTCCGGGCGCCCAGCCCATGGACTGGGCGAACCCGTTCAGGCTCCACGGAACCGCCACTGACGAGACTCCCGCTCCGAAACTGACGATCCAGTTGAGCCCGCAGGAGAGCCAGGCCCCCAGGCTCATCATCACTCGGCCGCCATACCGGTCCCCGAGGCTTCCGTTGATGGCCTGGCCGACGGCGTAAGACCACAGCATCGATGTGCTGATCCATCCGAGGGCCGTCTTCCCGATCCCGAGTTCACGCTCGAGGCCGGGAAATGCGAATCCGAACGACTGCCGCCCTGTGTAGTAGAAGAGGTAGCAGAACATTGTCGCCAGCAGGATGGTCCACTGTGCTCTGCGGAAGTCAGGATCGCGGGCCGGAACCAGGGGGCTGCGGTTCTCTGGGTTCATAAAACGATTGCAGAATCGGACTAGTGCCACGGGCCTGGTCTCCGCATTCCAGAAGGCCATCTGCCTGGCGAAAGCCCAAACAGGAACAACGGGAGCAATGTGACTTTAAGTCACATCTGGAGGAAGGAAGACTCGGTTAAATCCTCTGAAAGAGCGACGTTGTAGTTCGAAATTCGCCAAAAATTCCTTTTCTTGTCCAACTCTCACGGCTACGTTGTGTTTCCTGTACGTCCACCTCATTGACCTCCAGTCACACCGGACTGGCGACCGCCTGTTGACTAGCAGTACACACGCGGGCCCTTGGAGACCTCTCATTTCCCGACGGACAGCGAGCGGTTCCAGTGACGACCCACGGCCAGACCGGCGGAAGCCTCGGGACGGACCGCGTCGCGATCTCCGCACTCGAACCGGCCAGGACCCCGGCTTCCCCGCCCGGCCCCGATGGCGAGACTGTTGTGCCGCCGAACTCCGGAATCCTCCTGAAGTACGTCGATCGGTTTGACTATCCGCTCTGAAACGCCATTTCATGAATCCCCAATCCGAGATCGCCAGTTCTTCCCCTTCGCAGCCCCCCTTCGCCACATCCGGGGAAGACCTTTCCTGTTCGCTCTCACCCGGCGTCGC
>JAEYWB010000208.1 GCA_023429275.1 Planctomycetota bacterium | reverse complement strand
ATCAACGAGTCGGAGCTGAAGGTGAAGGTCAAGGGGGGCGAGGAGATCGCCGCCGCCGCACCGTCCGCTCCTGCGGCCCCGGCCGGTAAGTCGGCCGACGGGGAATCGAAGTAAACCAGACTAGTGAGTGAACCGGGCCCTAAGCCCGTTTCAGGAGGGGGATCGCGTGAGATCCGGTCGCTGTATCATCCTGTCTCTTATCGTGCTCGCCTCGGGCTGCACGAAGGGGACGTCGGAGTTTGCCCGCTCGAAAGAGGTGGACAAGCTCATGCCCGAAGCGGAGACGTACGTCACCAGCTTCGTCGATTCGCGCTTTGGCACCCCGACCAGGATCCGCGTCTGGGACCGCCTTCCGCTCCAGCCGCACAAAGCGGTCGGGACGGTCACGAAGGCGACCGAATCGGATGCGGAACTGTCGTTCCAGAAGACGCTGTTTGCCGTGAAGCCCGGCGACCGCATCGTCTTCCCGGGGGCGAAGACGCTCGTCGCCGACATCAAGACGTTCAGCGCCGAGGACCAGACCGCCACCTTCAGCGAGCTGCTCAGCGCCGCCCCCGCCTCCGGTTCGCCCGCCCTCATCGGCGCGGGCGAAGTGCTGGTCGAAGGCCGGTTGCTCTACGCCGAACACTGCCTGCACTGCCATGGCGTCGCCGGCGACGGCAACGGTCCGACGGCGCAGTATCTCAATCCGAAGCCGCGTGACTACCGCCGCGGTCTCTTCAAGTTCACGTCGACGCACTACGACTACAAGCCCCGGCGCGAGGATCTCTCGCGGATCGTTGCCGACGGCATCCCCGGCACGTACATGCCGTCGTTCAAGCTGCTCACTCCGGAGGAGAACGCGGCGATCGTCGAATACGTCATGTTCCTTTCGATGCGCGGCCAGGTGGAAGATGGCCTGGCCAAGTACCTCAACGGGGACTACTCGGACGAGGCTGTCACCGACGCCGTCAAGGGAGGAACGCCCCGCAGCGAAGTCGTCAAGGCCCTGACGGACGAAGTTGAGGGAGCGAGCTTCGGGGAAGACACCCTCGATCCGCTCGTCGAGGGACTCGCCACCAACTGGCAGATGTCCCAGACCGACGACCCGACCTGCCGCGTGTTCGTGAAGTCGGAAGGGATCCCGTCGACGAAGGAATCGATCGAGAAGGGACGTGTCCTGTTCCTCTCGGACAATGCCGGCTGCTCCAAGTGCCACGGAGCGGCAGGTCGCGGCGACGGACCGTCGACCACGGCCGTCAACGCCGAGGGATCTCTCGGGCTCGTCGACAGCTGGGGGAACCCGATCATGCCGCGAAACCTGCGGACCGGGATCTACCGCGGCGGCCGCCGTCCCTACGACATCTACTGCCGGATTTCGGTGGGGATCAAGGGGACGCCGATGCCCGGTATCCGTGAAGACAAGATGTCCGAAGAGGACCGATGGCATCTCGTGAACTACGTCCTGAGCATGCCGTTTGAAGAACTGGATCCGGGAACCGGGGTGGGAGCTCCGATCCCGACGCCGGCTCCTCAGCCGGATGCCGAGCAGCCGAAAGTGGCGGACGTCGCCCGTTAGTGTGAGTCCGGGACCGAGTTGGAGCCTTCAGACGGTTCCACTCCCCGGGGAGTGAGAAGAGTCGACAGCCAGGAGCCCGTCCTGGAGGAGAGACCGTGAAGCGATTCTGGTGCGTATTCTTCGCCTTCTGGCCGATCGTCGCCGTCGTGCTGTGCGCGATCGCGCCGAGAATGGGCTGGTGGTTTCCCACGACGATCAATCCCAGCGGCGCGGCGTCGAGTCCGCTCGGTCGGAAGATCGACGACCTGTTCCACCTGATCCTCATCATCACGACGATCACGTTCGTCGGGACGCAGGTCGGCCTCGCCTACACCCTCTTCACCGGGGCAAAGCGGACCGATCCGGGGAACACCGAGCGGGCCTGGTTCTCGCACGGGAGCCACAACCTCGAAGTCATCTGGTCGATCGTCCCCGCGGGGATCCTGCTGTTCATTGCCCTCTACCAGATGGACGTCTGGGCGGAGTATCGCATCAAGTCGACCTTCCCCGTGGAGACGCGGAAAGGCCCGATCGCGGAAGTGATGGCCCGCCAGTTCGAATGGCGGATCCGTTACCCCGGCCTCGACGAGAACGGCAAGCTCCTCGAGCTCATGCCCGATCCGCAGCCGACGGATCTGTACGCCGTCAACGAATTGCATGCTCCGTCGGCCCGTCCGGTCCTGATCAACCTCAAGTCGCAAGACGTCCAGCACTCGTTCTTCCTTCCGGAACTCCGGGTCAAGCAGGACGCGGTGCCGGGGCTCGTGATCCCGGTCTGGTTCGAGGCGGACAAGAGCGCGAAGTACACCCTGCTGTGTGCGGAGCTGTGCGGCTGGGGGCACTACAAGATGAAGGCGCACCTGGTCGCCGAGAACGAAGAAGAGTTCATCAATTACCTGAAGAGACTCAAGGCGGACCAGTCCTACCACGGTCCGATCGCCGGAGCGGAGGGAGAGGAAGGGAACTGATTCGTCGGGCGGCTTCCAAGTTGCCCTGAAGCCGAGTCGAGTCTCCTTCGTCCTTCTCCCGTTCCTTACTGAGGAAGTGTCATGAGTTCCATCGCAGCCCCCGGACATGGCGACGCGGCGCACGCGCATGCCGGCCATCATCACAATCCGGACGACCGGCTCGCGCTCCTCAAGCAGGTCTGGCGGTTCTCGACCGACCATAAGGTCATCGGGATCCAGTTCCTGCTGACGACCATCCTCATGCTGATGGTCGGGGGAGCGCTCGCACTCGGCGTGCGGTGGCAGCTCGCCTTCCCGTGGGAAAACATGCCGATCTTCGGGGCCGCGTTCGCCAAGGAAGGGGGCCAGGTCTCCCCCGAGGCGTACACGATGCTCTTCACGATGCACGCCACCGTGATGATCTTCCTCGTGATCATCCCCATCCTCGCCGGCGCGTTCGGCAACTTCCTGATCCCGCTGATGATCGGCGCCGACGACATGGCGTTCCCGATCCTCAACGCCCTCAGCTACTGGTTCATGTGGCCGGCGGTCTTCTGCTTTGCCATGGCGACCGGTCTCGCTCCCGACTGGCTCAATGCCATCCTGCCCGGGGCTCTCGTGGTCCGCGGCGGGATCGACGGCGGGGCCGCTCAGGGATGGACCTCGTACCCGATTCTCTCGGCGATCCAGGCGGCCGCTCCCGGTTCCGAGTCCGCCCAGACGTGGTGGCTGCTTGCCGTGACCCTCTCCGGGGTCTCGTCGATGATGGGCTCGGTCAACTACATGACGACGATCATCAACATGCGGGCTCCGGGGATGACCCTCTTCCGGATGCCGCTGACGATCTGGTCGATGTTCATCACCGCCATCCTTCAGGCGTTCGCTCTGCCGGTCCTCACGGCGGCGGGCTTCATGCTCGTGGCGGATCGGACCTTCGGCACCTGCTTCTTCATCCCGTCGGGAATCGTCGTCAACAACGCCGCCCCGACGGTCGGCGGCGGCCAGCCCCTCCTTTGGCAGCACCTGTTCTGGTTCTACTCTCACCCGGCCGTGTACATCATGCTGCTGCCGGCGATGGGAATGGTCTCGGACATGATGGCCTGCATGGCGCGCAAGCCGATCTTCGGCTACAAGCCGATGGTCTACTCCCTCGCCGCGATCGCCGGTCTCGGCTTCATCGTGTGGGGTCACCACATGTTCACGTCGGGGATGAACCCGGCACTTGGCATGACGTTCATGGTCTCGACGATCATGATCGCGCTGCCGTCGGCGGTGAAGGTCTTCAACTGGATCGGCACGCTGTGGGGAGGCCGCATCCGTTTCAACGCCGTCATGCTCTACTGCATCGCCTTCGTGTCGATGTTCCTCGTCGGTGGTCTGTCCGGGATCTTCATGGCGGCCGTCCCGGTCGACATCTACATCCACGACACCTACTTCATCGTCGCCCACTTCCACTACGTGCTGTTTGGGGCGACGCTGTTCGGCTGCTTCGGGGGGATCATGTACTGGTTCCCGAAGATGTTCGGCCGGATGATGAACGAGTCGCTCGGCAAGTGGCACTTCTTCTTCACATTCATCGGCTTCAACGGAACGTTCTTCCCGATGCACCTCCTGGGGGTTTCGGGGATGCCCCGGCGGTATGCCGACCCGTACCTCCATCCGTATCTCGAGCACCTCCTGCCGATGAACCAGTTCATGACGATCTGTGCGATCGTCATGGGGTTCGCCCAGTTCATCCTGATCGGCAACATGATCTACAGCATGGTCGCCGGACCGATCGCCTCGCGGAATCCTTGGCAGGCCAATGGTCTCGAGTGGGACACTCCCTCGCCTCCCGGCCACGGCAACTTCGATAAGCCGCCGGTCTGCTACCGCGGACCGTACGAGTATTCCGATCCCTCCCACACTGAAGATTACTGGCCGCAGACGGAGCCGCCGGTGAAGACTGTCCCGCAGACGGCGCCCGTGCCGGCCCCGGTCCATGCGTGAGGAGAAGGAGTCAGGATTTAGGATCTAGGAATTAGGTTCTAAGCAGTCCTCGACGAACTTCGGCCACAAGCGATGGTTTCCTGACACCTAACACCTAGATCCTCACTCCTAACTCCTTGTCCCCAGCGTCCTACAAACCGTTCCTCCACCGCTACGCCGTTTCCACCGGCTGCATGGCGATGGTGACGCTTGTGTTCGGGGCGCTCACGACATCGAAGAACGCCGGGATGGCGTTCCGCGACTGGCCGAACTCCGATGGCTACCTGATGGTGACGTACCCCTGGTTCCGCGACTTCGCGTCGAACTGGGACAAGTTCCTCGAACACGGCCACCGGCTCGCCGGCATGCTGATCGGGCTGTGGAGCATCGGCCTCGTCTGGGTGCTTCATCGCGACGAGACGCGGCGGTGGGTCAAGGGGCTCGGCTACGCCGTCCTGTTGTGCGTGATCCTGCAGGGGCTCCTTGGCGGTTTCCGCGTCGTCCTGGACGAACGGGGCCTCGCGATGGTGCACGGGGCCTTCGCGGCCTGTGTCCTCTCGCTGATGGCGAGCGTCGCCACGATCGAAAGCCGTCGCTGGCTTCTGGAAGACGATTACTCCCGCAGTCCGGCCGCCGGGCATCTCAAGCCCTGGGCCGGTCTGACGGTCGCCGCGATCTTCGGACAATTCCTGCTCGGCGGGATGATCCGTCATCACGGTTCGGGATTGCATGAGCACCTGGGCATGGGGATCCTGACCTGGGTCCTGATCGGCGTGAATGCCGTCGTCTCACACCGCTCGAGCATCTCCTGGCTTCGCCGCTCGGGATGGATGCTCTTCGCGATCGCCTCGATGCAGGTCGTTCTCGGTGCGGGAGCGTGGGTCCTGAAATGGGGCTTCACCTGGACCGGATACGTCGCCACGGCGGATTCCATCGCGCAGGTCCTTCACCGGACGGCGCATGCCGTGGTCGGGATGTTGACGATGGCGGCCGCGGTCGTGCACCTCGTCCGCGTTCTGCGGGTCAGTTCGTGCCAGCCGCAGCCGCAGTGGGATCCCCGATCGCTGCTTCAGACCGACGGAGGTGCGGCGTGAGCACTCCTGTTGCCACCTCGTCAGCCATCAGATCCCCGGTGACGGCGGTTCCGTTTCCGGATGCCTCGCGGCTCGCCGCTTATGCCCGGCTGTCGAAGCTGCGGATCGGCTTCATGGCGGTCGTCGCGGTCGCCGTCGGCTATTCCCTGGCGAGCGAAGGGGCCTGGAACTGGCCGGTCTTCGTTCTGGCGCTCTTCGGCGTCGGCCTCGGCGCGGTCGCCTCGAGCGTCCTCAACCAGTGCCTGGAGGTCGACTCCGACTCGCGGATGCCGCGGACCGCCCGTCGACCGCTTCCGACTGGACAGATTACGCTCGCCGAAGGGTGGGCTTATGGTCTCGCCTGCAGTCTGCTCAGCACGACGATCCTCCTGGCCTATGTCAATGCCCTGACTGCGGCGCTGACTCTCGTCACGACGATCGCGTATGTCGCCGTCTATACGCCGCTCAAGCGGGTTTCGCCGCTGTGCACGGTGCTCGGAGCGATCCCCGGCGCGATGCCGCCGGTGCTCGGTTGGACCGCGGCGGGGGCGCCGCTCAACATGCCCGCCCTGACGCTGTTCATCCTCCTGTTCGTCTGGCAGTTCCCGCATTTCCTGGCGATCGCCTGGATCTATCACGACCAGTACCGGGGCGCCGGCCTCAAGATGCTTCCCGCCGGCGGACATCCGTTGACGGTCGGCCTGATCGCCGTCGGATACGCCGCGGTGCTGATCCCGTGCAGCCTCCTGCTCCGATGGTGGGGGCTCGCCGGCACCCCGTATGCGATCACGGCGCTGACGCTCGGACTGTGGTACCTCGTCGATTCGTTCCGGTTCGCCCGCGATCCGCATGTCGCTTCGGCCCGCCGGCTCCTCAAGACATCCCTCGTGTATCTCCCGTCCGTCCTCGTGGTCCTCACCGTCGACCACCTGTGGCGGCTCCACTGACTGTGCCATCAACCAGGAAGTATCAAGTCGCAGGTATCAGGTATCAGATGTTGCCATTGCGGACTCCGCCGTTTGCGACTTGATACTTGATACTTGTCCCCTGCTACTAACAACGCCATGTCTCACGCCCAAGCCGCTCCCGCCATGAAGATGGGGATCCCCATCCCGAACTCGAAGCTCGGGATGTGGCTGTTCCTCGGCACCGAGATCATGTTCTTCACGGCGTTCATCGGATCGTACATCGTCTGCTTCTTCGGTTCGCCGGGGTGGCCGACCGATACGCACGTGACGCACATCAACATCGCGGCGGGGGGCATCAACACCTTCGTGCTGATCCTCTCGAGCTATTTCGTCGTCATCGCTCACGAGGCGATGGGGCTGAGGGACTTCGCCAAGGCCCGGAAGTTCCTGATCTACACCTTCGCCCTCGCCTGCCTGTTCCTCGGGATCAAGGGGTACGAGTACGCCGGCAAGTTCCAGAACAACATTCTCCCGGGACGGATTGCCGAGAACGACAACCAGTATGTCGCCAACCGCATCCGGGAGTTCGAGACGATCCTCAACCGGCACCTCGACAAGCTCGTGCCGGGCGACAAGCCGGCCTACGTCAAGGAAAAGGAGCTCGACACCGTCGCCGAGGCCAGCCTCAAGGCGGATCCGAAGGCGGTGACGCCGATGCTCGCCGCCGGCTGGAAGAAGCTGCGGGTGGAACTGGAGAATCTCCGCACGCAGTATTCCGCCAACCAGCTCACGCCGAAGGCCATCGACGACAAGCTGAAGGCTCTGCCGCAGGACGTGTTCAACATCGAAGGACAGCTGTACCGCGACCAGAAGATCATTCCGTACGGCAACCTGTTCGCCTCGCTGTACTTTCTGATGACCGGATTCCACGCGATCCATGTCATCGTCGGGATGATCCTCTTCAGCCGCCCGCTGCTGACGACGATCGACGACCGGTGGACCGACTGGATCGAGAACAGCGGCCTGTACTGGCACTTCGTCGACCTCGTCTGGATCTTCCTGTTCCCGCTGCTGTACATCGTCCCCGGCGCCCTCGGCGGCCACTGAGTTTCGCGTCCTCCCGACCCGCCACTGACTCCACTGAATCGCACTGGAACATCCATGTCGGACGCTCACTCCGCCGCCCCGCACGACGCTCAGTTGGGGCATCACGGCTCGCATCATGCGACGGGCGACGCCCATGATTCGCATCACGTCAACTACTTCGCGATCTTCGTCGCGCTGCTCGTCTGTACGGCACTGTCGGTCATTTTCGACCTGGTGCCGCTCAACGGGAAACTGGTGACGTTCCTGGTGCTCGCAGTCGCGACGGCCAAGGCGACGTTCGTCATGACGTACTTCATGCACCTCAAGTTCGAGAAGGGCTGGAAGTTCGTGATCCTCCTTCCGACGGCGATCCTCGCGGTCGGGCTGATGGTTGCCCTGATGCCTGATGTCGGTCTGCACTACTACACTCGCGACGTCCCGCAGGTCCGCGAGTACGAGAAGAAGAAGGCGGAAGCGGGCGCTCACGGCGATCCGGGGCATCCGAGCGACGCGCCGCACGAACCGGGTGAAGCTCACAAGCCGGGGCACTGAGTCTCCTCCGCCGGGCCAGGCGGCCTTCTGAAGCGGTCTCCGGCGAGAGGGACGTTCCGAATGAGCGAAGTCGCCGCCCGGATTGAGCAGGTCTCGCACCGCTACGGAGAGCGGCTCGCGCTCGACGACGTCTCGTTTGATGTGAGTGCGGGAGAGATCTTCGGCCTCCTCGGCCCCAACGGCGGAGGGAAGACGACTCTCTTCCGGCTCCTCTGCACCATCCTGCCGCTGCGCACGGGAAGCGTCTCCCTCTTCGGCCGCGACCTGGTGCGGGAGGCGGACGCGGTCCGCTGGATGATCGGGGTCACGTTCCAGTCCCCAAGCCTCGATCCCAAGCTCTCCGTCGGCGAGAACCTCATCCACCAGGGGCGGCTGTATGGCCTCACCGGAGAGGCCCTCCGCGGACGGATCGAGACGGTCTGCCGTCAGCTCACGCTGTCGGACCGGTTGCGGGACCGGGCCGAGACGCTTTCAGGCGGGCTCAAGCGACGTGTCGAGATCGCGAAGTCGCTGCTGCATTCGCCGCGGATGCTGATCCTCGACGAGCCGAGTACCGGGCTCGATGTCGGGGCCCGGCTCGACATGTGGGCGCTCTTCCGCGAGCTCCGCGGCTCCGGGACGACGATTCTCGTCACGACCCATCTGATGGAAGAAGCGGAACGCTGTGACCGGCTCGGGATCCTCGACAAGGGGCGTCTCGTCGCGCTCGGAGCGCCGGACGAACTGCGGGCGACCGTCGGGGGAGACTGCCTGACGATCCCACTCGGAGCGGACGACGACGGTGATGCTCTCGCCCGGCAGATCGCCGAGCGGTTCGGCGTCGAGCCGCAGCAGCTGGGGCATACGCTCCGCATCGAGCATCCGCGGGGCGCAGAGCTTTTGAGGGACGTCGTCCTGGCGTTTCCCGGGTCGATCCGGTCGATCACCCTGGGGAAGCCGACGCTCGAGGATGTGTTCGTGAAGCTGACGGGACGGCGCTTCGAGGGGGAAGCCCCCCCGGTCCCTCAGCGGCGGCGATAGTCCCCAGGCCTGGAATCCTGCCTCACTGCGGCCACTTGGCCGACTGCGGCCCCGCCTCGAAGAAGTGCCGGACGAGGTGGCCCATCTTCCCGTGCGCGGGCTCGAGATCCGGGGGGAGTCCGATCTGGGCGAGCGTCTCGGACGCGGTCGGCCCGATGCTCCCGATGATGCAGCGCCGGGCCGCGTCGAGCCAGGCCTCCTTCAGACCGAGCTGCCCGGCGACCTGAAGGACATGATGCGCCTGCTGGGCGCTCGTGAAGAGGAGGCCGTCGAAACCTCCCGCGATCGTCTTCTCGATCGCGGCCTGCAGGGGGCCGATGTCGTCGGGGAGGCTCCAGCGGTAGACGGTGACGCTCTCGACCGCGGCGCCCCGGCCTTCCAGCGCCGTAACGAGGTCCGGGCTCGAAGCTCCGTACTCCTGAAGGGCAATCCGCTTCCCCGCGACGTCGAGTCCCGCCAGGTCGATCGCCGAGAGAATCTCCCGCCAGGTGTTCGGTTCGGGAGCGCGGATGTCGATGCGGATTCCGGCCTCTTTCAGGACCGGGACCGGCTTCGGGCCGCGAACGATGACGCGGGTGCCGTTGATCGCGGCCACGAGATCCGGGAGCGGGAACCGGGTGCCAGCCGCCTCGAGAAGGGCCCGGGCTCCGACGCCTGTCAGGAAGATGAAGACGTCGAACTCCCCCGCAAGGAGGCGCTTCGCGAAGTCGAACACGGGGGCGTTGTCGCCGAGCGGGACCTCTTTCATCGACGGGGCGATGATCGCCTCGCCCCCCGCACGCTCGATCAGGCTTTTCATCTCCTCGCCGCGGCGGCTCTCGAAACTGCAAACTCGAATCATGACCGGCCTTCTTCTGCTTTCCTGCGGTCGACGCCGTTCGTGATGCGCCCGAATGCGATGCCGCCGGAATGATGATCGTAACAGACTGCCGCGTCACGGATGACTCGCGTCGCATCAATCTCGTACGATGAATGAACGTCTCTCGTTTCGATGTCGTTTCGCGTTCGGCGGCGTCCTTATGGCCTTGCAGCTTTCCCGCTTCCTGTGGTGGCAATTCGCGGTCAGTGCGCTGATCGCGCTCCCGGCGGCCACGTTCGGAGCGGAGCCGTCCCCACCGCCGGTTCACTTCGGGCGCGAGGTTCTGCCGGTCCTTTCCGACCGGTGCTTTCGCTGCCATGGCCCGGACGAAAAACATCGCGAGGGAGGGCTGCGGCTCGATGACGAACGGGCCGCCAAGGAGGACCGGGACGGCACCCGCGCGATCGTGCCGCTCAAGGCGGATGAGAGCGAGATCATCCGGCGGATCACGTCGTCCGATCCGGATGTCGTCATGCCGCCCCCCTCGGCGCAGAACAAGATTTCGCCCCGCGAACTGGAACTGCTGAAACGCTGGATCAACGAGGGGGCCGCCTGGAGTGGTCACTGGGCGTACGAAAAGGTGGTCCGCCCGCGAGTCCCCGCCGGCCTCAAGAATCCGTCCGCGATCCGGAACCCGGTCGACGCCTTCCTCCTCGACCGGCTGGAGCGGGAAGGATTGTCCTTCGCCCCCGAAGCGCCACGCCCGACGTTAATCCGCCGGCTCTCTCTCGATCTCCGGGGGCTGCCACCCACCGAGGAGGAGACGAAGGAGTTTGTCGCCGATCAGCAGCCAGATGCTTACGAACGGCTCGTCGAGAGGATGCTCGCCTCCCCCCACTACGGAGAGCGGATGACGTGGGACTGGCTCGACGCGGCCCGGTACGCCGATTCGAACGGTTACCAGGGAGACGGGGAGCGGACGATGTGGCCCTGGCGCGACTGGGTCGCCGCCTCGTTCAACGGCAATCAGCCGTATGACGAGTTCTCGATCTGGCAGATCGCGGGAGACCTGCTGCCGGAGCCGACGACCGAGCAGGCGCTCGCGACCGGCTTCTGCCGCAATCACATGATCAACGGCGAAGGGGGACGGATCGCCGAGGAGAACCGGATCGAATACGTCTTCGATCAGACGGAGACGCTCGGGACCGTCTGGCTGGGACTGACGTTCAACTGCTGCCGCTGCCACGACCACAAGTTCGATCCGCTCTCGAAGCGGGACTACTTTTCGCTGTTCGCGTTCTTCAACCAGACGCCCGTGGATGGCGGGGGAGGCAATCCGCAGACTCCGCCCACCGTCGATCTGCCGAGCGAGCGACAGAAAGCAGACCTCGCGGCGGCCGGTGCGGCGGTCGAAGAAGCAGCCAAGACGGTCGCGGCGACCGAGCTCGAGTTCTTTCCGCGTGAAGGCTCCGGATCCGCCGCGGATTCCGCGGCGGCTGCGGACCTCAGCGATGAGCTGAAAGGGATCCTGAAAGCCGCGCCCGCGTCCCGTAATGGCGGCCAGCTCGACAAGCTCGAACAGCACTTTCGAAAGCCAAATGCAGAGTACGCCGACAAGCTGAAGGAGCTGAAGAGCCGGATCGATCGCCGCAACGGCATCTCGGGCTCGATCCCTCGCGTCATGGTGATGAAGGATCTCGCTGCGCCGCGCAAGACGTTCATGCTCGACAAGGGGATCTACAACCAGCCTCAGGACGAAGTGACGCGCGCGGTCCCGGCGAAGCTTCCCGGACTGCCGGAAGGGGCGCCGGTCAACCGCCTGGGGCTCGCGCGATGGCTCGTGACGCCTGACAATCCCCTGACCGCCCGCGTGACAGTCACCCGGTTCTGGCAGCAGCTGTTCGGTATCGGTCTCGTGAAGACTCCGGAGGACTTCGGGCTTCAGGGGGAACGGCCGGTCCATCCGGAACTGATCGACTGGCTCGCCGCGGAGTTCGTCTCCTCGGGGTGGGACACCAAGGGGCTGGTCCGGCTGCTCGTCACGAGCGCCGCCTATCGGCAGTCGTCGCGAGTGACGGGAGACCTCGCCCAGCGCGACCCGGAGAACCGGCTTCTCGCCCGGGGCCCCCGGTTCCGCATGCCGTACTGGATGATCCGTGACCAGGCCCTCGCCGCGAGCGGGCTCCTGGTCCCGGTGATCGGCGGGCCGCCGGTGAAGGGGTACCAGCCGGAGGGGGTGTGGGAGGAGGCGACTTTCGGAAACAAGCGTTACAGCCAGGACCACGGGGAAAAGCTCTACCGCCGCAGCCTCTACACCTTCTGGAGGCGGATCGTCGCGCCGACGATGTTCTTCGACAATGCGTCCCGCCAGACCTGCACGGTCAAGGTGTCGCGGACCAATACCCCGCTGCAGTCGCTGCTGACGCTGAACGACGTGACGTTCGTCGAGGCAGCCCGCGTCCTGGCCGAGCAGGCGGTCCGCCGCTCGCCGGACTCCGCCGAGCGGGCTCGCTGGCTCTACCAGCGCGTGCTGGGCCGCGGGCCGACAGGGGACGAAGAGAAGGTCC
>JAEYWB010000202.1 GCA_023429275.1 Planctomycetota bacterium | reverse complement strand
GACTTCAGCGACGTCGGGTTCTTCAGCGACGTGACGACGACGGGAGACATCGACATCTCCGGCGTCTCGGGAGTCTCCTTCAGCGACGTGACCGGCGCCGCTTCCGTGACGGTCACGACCGTCGACTTCGGTACGATCGTCGCCGGCTCGCTCGGGCTGCCGGGGG
The DNA here is from genome assembly GCA_023429275.1 of Planctomycetota bacterium. Classification (GTDB taxonomy): domain Bacteria; phylum Planctomycetota; class Planctomycetia; order Planctomycetales; family Planctomycetaceae; genus Planctomyces_A. The sequence continues at coordinate 2,500 of JAEYWB010000202.1, read as the reverse complement.
GCGAGGTCGGCGACGTCACCCTGACCGCCGCCGACGGCGACATCGGAATCGCCGGGGGGATCGCTTCGACAGGCTACGTCTCGCTCGACTCGTTGGAGATTCTGCTCGGCGGCGACATCCTCGCCAGCACCGGCGACATCACGCTCACCGGCCGGATCAACCTCGACAAGGGGAATGTGATCGACCCCGTCCTCCTCCAGACGCAGGGGAACGTCACGATCACCGGCTTTGTCGACTCGAACGACTTCGGAGGGGGAGGAGTGGCCTTTACGGGCCTCGCGATCGATGCCGCCGGCGACGTCACGATCAACGCCGACCTCGGCACCGGAGCGGCCGCCGGAAGTCTCGGGCCGCTCGTTTCACTGGAGTTCGTCTCCCCTCCGGCCGACATCTATGCGAGCGGAACCTGGAACGTCGGCAGCGGCGTCACGTTCCCCTCCCAGGTCCACCTGACCGGGAATCTGTCGCTGACCGTGGATGGCGACGTCGACTTTCAGCAGGCGGTCGATGTCGACCCGGCCGCAAGCGGCGCGAACCTCTCGATCACATCGACCGGCGACGTCTCGAGCGCCACGATCGACCTGACGCTCGGGGTGGGGCGGGGCGACCTCGTCGTGACTTTCGACAGCGACGGCGACGCGGTCAACACGGCCAACACGGCGACCTTCGCCGCGATCACCGCGGGGCTCGTGACGATCACCAGCGGAGGAGGGTGCAACGACACTCTCATTCTGAACGGGCCGGTCGACGCGACGCTCGCGGTCAGCCTCACCGGCATCGGTTCGCTCGAGATCAACGCGGCGATCACGACGGACGGTGATGCCGTCACGCTCGAGGCCTGTGACGACATCACGTTCGGCGCGGCGGGGGCCATCACGACGAGCGGCGGAAACGTGGAGATCACCGCCGACGGCAACACCGATGGCAACGGAGAGGTCTTCATGGCGGACGGCGCCGTCATCGACGCCGGCACGGGCGACGTCACGATCTCTGCTTCCGAAAACGTCACTCTCGGGCGGGTCCTCGGCGACTTCGTCACGATCACGACTCTCGCGGGCGCGATCGTCGACGAAACCGCCGCCGAGACGGCGAACATCCAGGGATCGACCGCCGTCCTGCGGGCCGGCACCGGCCTTGGATCGGGAGCGGGCGAGGCGGGCGGGGCTGACCTCGATCTGGCCGTCTCGAACCTCGCAGCCGCCAGCGGTGAAGGGGACATCAACCTGCAGAACACCGGCGATCTGACAGTCGGCGACTTCGGCGGGCTGGCGGGAGTCGCTCTTCTGAATACGGACCTCGCTTCCCAGGCGGCCGACGTCACGGTCCGGACTGCCGGCAACCTCCTCGTCGAGCGGGCCGTCCTGAACCAGGATGGCGGCGATATCACCCTCGCCGCCGAGACGATGGCGGATGCCGCGCTGACCGTCCGGGCGAACGTGACGGCGACAGGCGGTGACGGGAACGTCGCGCTCTTCGCCGTGCGGGACCTCACCGTCGAGAACGGCGCGGTCGTTTCGGCGGTCGGCAACGGGGCGATCCTGCTCTCCGCCGGCCAGGACTTCGGCGGCGGGACGGTCGCCGACGGGCATGCCGACGCCGACATCCTTCTGGCGGACGGGACGCAGGTCGCCGGAGCCGCCGGAACCGTCACGCTCCGCGCCACCGAGGATGTGGCCCTCTCGAACGTCACCGCTACGAACCTGATCAGCGTCACGGCGGGAGTCGGCGGGACGACGGGCGAGATCACCGACAACACACTGGCCGAGACCACGATCCTGGCCTCCGCCAGCGTCGTCCTCCGCGCGGCGGACGGGATCGGGAACTTCATCGACGGCACGCCGGCCAGCGAAGCCCGTAGCATCGACATCAACGCTGGCACGCTCGCGGCCACGACGATCACGGGCGACATCGTCCTCTGCGACGAGGCGGGTGGCCTGACGATCGACTCCGTCGCGGGGACCGACGGCGTCACGGTCACCGGAGCGGCCGGCGGCCAGATCGTGATCGAGGTCGAAGGGGCCGGAAACTCCCTTGTGGTCAACAGCCGGATCTCGACGGCGGGGACCTCGGCCGCTGCGACGATCGATCTCTCGGCCACCGGCATCACCCTCGCGACCGCCGCAGCGGACATCACCGCCGTCGCGGGAGAGATCACCCTCGACGCCAATCTCGGCCAGTTTGCCTCCGTGGCCGGGGCGGTCGTCACCTCGCCGGCGATCGTCCGGATCTCCGCCGACTCGATCGACCTCCAGGGGACGGTCCACTCCGATTCAGAGGTCCGTGTCGCGGCCGACACCCCCTCCACCGCCATCAATCTCGGCCCGGATCTCGTCGCCGTTGGACAGAACCACGCCTTCGGCCGCGCCGTCCTTTATGAGGATGCGGGCGACCTCCGCGTTCAACCGCGTCTGCATGCCGAAACGGGCACCGGATTGCCGGATCGCCTCGCTGACCGTCCCCATGCCGCCGCGCACGAGGCCGGTGCCCCCGGCCTGCGTGT
>JAEYWB010000136.1 GCA_023429275.1 Planctomycetota bacterium | reverse complement strand
GGTCGCGGACTGATAGACGAGCGTGCGCCCCGTCTCGACCTGATGTCGCTCGGCGAGAGCCTGCTTGAGCTCGACCATGAGCGCCCGTTGTCGCTCGGAGGATGTCCCCCGCCCGAGGTCGACGAGGCAGAACCCCGGCTGGTCGAACCCGGTGCGGCACGTCCGCTCGCTGACCGCTTCGACGAAGGACGGACGGATCCCCTCTCCCGCGGCGATGTCCAGAGGCAGCCGGTAGTCCGCCGGTTGCCAGTTCGTTCGTCTCGTCACACGCCACCTCTCATTAAGGAATCACAGCGGAAAGCTTGATCGAGCGGCGGCCGGCGGGAAAGGGCGTTCTTCAAGAGAGGGGGTGTTCACCGCCCTCCAGAATCCGGGGCTCATCCCTCACCGGAGCCTGGATTCCCCAGTCTTCCAAAGCGCCCTTCCCCTGCTCCGGCAGTTTTTGCTACATCCTCTTCCCAAGCACCCGAAAGCAGCGGCTGGCGGCGAGTCCCTCTTGACCTCCGGCCCCAAATTTCTTCGTCCCGCGTCCGGATCGCGGCTCGAAGAATCATCCATGGAAGGAGTTCGGTCGTGCCCAACCACGGACGGCTGCTCCACGCGAAGCACCTTTTCCCTTTCGTATTCGCCCCCTGGTTTCAGTTCCGACGGCTGTTGCTGCGCCTCGACTGGGCGCTATTTGTTCCGCTGCGAATCGCCTCCCTCTGGACCGCGAGCGCGGTGTGCGGTGTGATCGGCGTGATCGGCGCGATCCTGCTGTTCCTGTTCAATGCCCCCCCGACGCCGGTCGCCGCCTCGACCGCCGAGCCGACCGTCGTCGAGCGGATCGCCATCACGATCCCGACCGACCTGGGGCCGCCGGTTCCGATGGCGCCGATCTCCGTTCCTGTCCCGGTTCCGACCCGGACGACCTGGTCCGACGTCCAGCTTCGCTTCGTCCGGACGCATCTCCCCCGCGGGTGGGATCTCCGCGAACGCCAGGAACTCGTCTCCCGGCCCGAGCCGTTCCACCCGCAGAGCCTGTACGCGATCCGCGACGGATGGTTCGCGATGAACTTCAATCGCCAGGCCCAGTTCGTCCGCGACACGATCCAGCCGTACGTCTCCCGGCCGGGAGTCCTTGCCAGCCAGATCCTTCCGCCGTTCACCGCGGCCGAGTCGGTCGACCCGACACAGCCGGTCACGAAGAACCGCCACCCGGCCATCGTCGTCGCCCATGAAGAAGAGGCCCGGGCCAGTCTGCACCACGAGACGAGCTACTCCCTCGTCGTGGCGAACCCGAGCCCGGAGCTGATCGAATCGGCCATCGTTGAAGAGCGGATCTCCGCCCTCCACCGGGTCGTGAACACCGATCCGCCGGCGTCGCTGACGGCCGACGGGTCCGCACTGCAGTGGAACGTCGCCAACCTCCGGCCGGGCGAGAACCGGCGGCTGCGGGTGACGCTGATGCCGGAGTCGAGCGACCCCATCCAGCACCAGACCTTCGTCACGGTGACGAGCCGGGTCGCGGCGTCGACGACGATCCGTCAGCCATACGTCCCCCCGGAGAACCCGGTTCCGATCGCCCGGCCGACGCCGCCTCCGGCCCCGGTCCGGCAGCCGATTCTGGAGCTCGACCTCGAGCGGCCGCAGCAGGTCGATGTCGGCGGAGACGTCCGGGCCTACTACGTCGTTCGCAACATCGGCAACGCCCCGGCGACCGATGTCGTCACCTACGTGACGATCTCGACCAACCTCGACCATCGCTACGGCGAGTACCTCGAGCACCGCATCCCTGAGCTTCCGGCGGGGGAGACACGGCGGATCAAGTTCTACGCCGTCGGAGCCCGGCCCGGAATCGCGTCTCTCACGTCGCGGTTGTCCGCCTCCAATGCTCAGCCCGTCTCACGGGTGTTCGAGATCGCCATCGCTGCGACCGGCCCCGGCAGGAGCAACTCGATCGCACAACCAGGAGGGCCCGGGGTCACCGACCCCAACACCTTTCCCGGGAGCGGAGGCTTTACCGGCACCCCCAACACCGGAACTCCCTTCCCCGCGCCCCCCGGCCCCGGTGGCAGCGTCCCGCGCTCGACCCTCCCCTCGGTCGCCCGTCCGGACCGGGATGATGGCCTGCCCACCCGCGTGCCCAGCACCGTCCCCGGCCAACCCGGCATCGGTCAGCCCGGTCCCGTCCAGATCGGCTCCGGCCAAACGGACGGCGGAATCTGGCGTGGAACTCCTGGGGAACAGCCGGGACCGATGACCTCTCCGTTCGGTCCCGGTTCCGCGCCGGACAGCGGGTTCTCGACCACCCCCGATCCCCGCACTCGTTCGACGCTTCCCAATACGCCCCGCCCCGATCCGGACGACACGCTTCCGCTGCGGGTCCAGAGCACTGTTCCCGAATCGAGCGGTCCGGCGGGATCGGTCCCCCGTGGCAGCCTGCCTGCCGCACCGGAAAACAACGCTCCGTATGGCCAGGAGACGAGCCCGTTCCAGGCGTTCCCTCCGGGCGCGACTCCGACGGCTCCCGGTTCGTCCGACAGCTTCCGGCGGAATGAAGGCTTCCGCCCTGGCGAAACCCCGTCACCAGACCGCTCCGGCTGGCGTCCAGGGCGTTCCTCCGGTGAGTTCGCTCCCGAGCCGACGATCGATCCGCGGTTCGTTCCCGACCAGGGAGGCTTCCCGGGTGGTCAGCCGTCGGCGCCGTTCCCGCCGGCCAACGGGTCACCCTTTCCCAGCACCGGTCCCTCCTTCAATCCGCAGAACGGATCGCCCGCTGACCTGGGCGAGGCGCAGCCGCTTCCCCGGTCTCCGGAACGATCGCGCGGCCCCGGGCGGCCGGTTCCCCCCGAAGATGCCGCCCCCTCGAGCTCTCCGTTCGATCCTCAGAGCGGCTCGCCGTTCAACAGTCCGCCGCCGGGCCTTGGGGCACCTGCGGGGAACGACCGGTTCGCGCCGCCGACCGAAGTCAACCCGGGCATGAACCGGCCGTTCGTTCCGACACCGGCGACCAATCCGGCGGGGACGCCGCTCGTCGATCCGTTCTCGCCTCCGGACAGCTCGTTCCCCCGTCCGAACTCGAAGCCGGTGTTTATTCCCGAACCGGTCCCGACGACGATTCCCGAGGGTGGCCGCCCGATTGGTCCGATGCCGATGGTCGACCCGCAGGTGTACCCGTCGCTCCTGCCGAGCAACGAGTTCATTCCGGCCGGAGGCCCGCAGCCGTTCGCACCGCCGTCGCCGTTCTCACCGGCGGCCCCCGAGCCTGGACCGGCGGAAGCTCCGAAGGCGATTTAGAGTCGTTGAGCCGCGGCTAAAAGCGGTCTGTCTGTTGGTCGTGATGCGATGGATTCGGACACCCTACCGTTCGTCGATCAACAACGCCCAGATGGCGGCGAACTGGCGGCGGGCGTCGCCGTCGAGGATCTCTTTCACCTTCGTCGTCCGGCCGTCGATCGCGAGCTTCGGCATCCGGGTCGTCACGTCGAACCGGGGCGGGTCGAGCGTGAACCGGGCGTAGTACTCGGGCTGAATCCGCGACGGGACCATTGCGAAGTTGATCCCCGGTGCGAGGAGCGTCTTCGCGTCCCCCGTCGGCGGGAGTTCCCCCAGGGCGTGGCATTGCCGGCAGTCGAGGGCCTCCTTGTCGATCAGCCGCTTGCCCAACCCGGCGAGTGACGGGTCGCTCTTCGGTGCGGCGTGCGCGGTGCCTGGGGCGAGTCCATGTTCCGCCGCGAGACCGCGGGAGATCGCCTCGGCGTAGGCGGGGAACGCGGGCATCCGGGCTTTGAGCCACGGGCGGGGCCGCTGCGGATGTTTGCCGGCGAGCAGCCCGGTGACCCAGTCGGTGTGGAGTTTCTCGCCTGCCCAGGTGAGTGTCGGTAAGGTCTCCGGGGCGAGGCCGCGGTCGCTCTCCAGGGCGATGAGTCCACCGCGGGGACTTACGGCGGAGTCGCGGGAGTGGCACGCCTGGCAATCGAGCCGGGCCATCAGCCGGCGGCTGGCATCGACTGCGGTATCGCGGCCGAGCGACTTCTCCCCATCGGCTGACAGGAACGCGATCAGGGCGGCCCGGTCGTCCTTCGAGAAACCGTAGTCCGGGATCTGTCCCCATTCAGAGGGGCGCGTCGGCAGACCGGCGAGGCAGCCTCGCATCACATCGCGGATGGCGATCGCGGGGCGTGAATCGCGCTTCGGGGCGATGGACCTCTTGTTTGGGGGCGACTCATGATCGTGACAACGACTGCAGCCGCGGTATCGCCAGCCCTCCGAGGGGGACATCCTGGCCGGAACATTCGGCGGCTCCTTCAGGAGCTTGTCGAGCCAGCCGTCTTCCGGCCGGTCGCCTGGCTCAGGGATCAACAGCGCCGCCAGATCGGCCGCCTCTTCCGCCGTGAGCTTGAAGTCGGGCATCCGGTTCCACGGATCATCCGCGTGCGGAGACTGGAGATAGGCGACGAGCCCCTCGGGGAGGAACTTGTCGCCGAGATGCGCGAGCGAGCGGCGGGTGAGCCCCTCCTCTTCGGCCCCGAGGCGGTGACAGGCGATGCATCCGAGATCCTCGTACAGGACTCGTCCCCGCTCGGCGGACCCGAGTGGTGAGGACGCCTCGCGCGGCTCTCTGCCATTAACCCGGGACAGAAGCATGTCAGCCATGAAATCGGCGTCGACATCGTCCGTGGCGTTCGAAGGATCGTAGAGCCGCGGCATCCGGCGATGCGGATTGTCTTCCGATGGCTTGCCCCCCCCTTTGACGAACTGCCGCACCCAGCCGGGCCGGAGCTGATGCCGGCGTTCGTCGAGCGACGACGCGAGCTCCCGCGACTCGAGTGGGGCGCTGGGATTGTCAGAGCCCGGGCCGGCATGGCAGCGGGCACACATCCGGTCGAGGTAGAGGTCCCGTCCGCGACGCAGCAGGTCCGAGCGAGCCAGTTCAGGCTTCTCACCGTCGCAGAAGAGAATCGTCGGGGGGACCGGTTCCTCGGCGAACTCCGGGGATGACCAGAAGAGCCGAAGGTTCGGCCGGTCGGTGGCGGCGAGTTCCAGCCGGAGACGGTTGTAACCGGCGTGAAGCGAGACGGGAGAGGCGGCTGTCGAGGAGAGACCGTCCGCCGTGGGAGACAGTGCGACGGGCCGTCCGTTGATTTCGAGTGCCACGGACCCCGGCAGGGTGCCAATGCGGAAACCGTACTCCGCGCGGAGCGGGACTTTCAGGTACCCCTCGAGCGTCGCCGAAACCGGTCCCGGTTCGAGGAAGGGCGTTGCAGGCTCACCGGGGGGGGAGAAGAGCGCCGCCATCCGTCGACGCTCGGTGTCGCGGCGATCCCCCTGCTTCCAGTGAACGAGGATTCCCGGCTGCAGGCGTGCGACTTCGGCCTCCGTGAGCTGCCCCGGAGCCCGCCCGCGGTGGAGAAGCGCGGGATCGACCGACAGATCGGGAACCTTGTGCAGCGTTGCCGCCAGTGTGTTCCGGATCGGTGGGCCGGCGGCGTCCCCCTCTCCCTGGAGGGAGTACTGGATCGTCACCTGGCAGGCCGGGGGGAGCGGTTCGATCTCGAGGAACACGGTGTCCGGCCGCAGCAGCGTCGCCGACTTCACCGGGAGTTCGTCATGCCCCTCCTCGGCTTCCTGCGACACCTTCCAGTCGGCGGAGCCGTAGGCGGCAGAGTAGCGGT
>JAEYWB010000018.1 GCA_023429275.1 Planctomycetota bacterium | reverse complement strand
TCCCGAATCCGTTGTCGGAGGCGACCAGGAAATAGTCCCCCACCAGGATCGGCGAGGGGACGTAGGACACGCCGCTCCGCTCGTGGTGCCAGACCTCGTGGGTTTTCGTGACGTTCCCGCTCCCCGTGGGATCGAAAGCGACGATGTGTTTGTCGGGAAAGCCGCCGGTCACAAACACGAGGCCGTGTCCGAAGACGAGGGAGGCGACGAACTGTTCGGTCGGCCCATCGACCACCCAGAGCTGTTTGCCGGTGCGGGGATCGTAGCTGGCGACGCTCTTGCTTCCCGAGAGCATCATCTGCGTCCGGCCGGCGACATCGCGGATGATCGGCGTGCAGTAGCTGCGGGTCTTGTTCTCGCGAGGAGTCTTCCAGCGTTCCTTTCCGGTTTTCCGATCGAGCGCGACGAGGTACGCCTCGCCGTCGTGGTCGCCGTTGATGATCAGCAGATCCTCGAAGACGACCGGCGAACTGCAGTAGCCATGGACGCTCGAAAAGACGCCCGGTTCCGACTGCCACGCTTCGTTCCCCTGGAAGTCGTACGCGGCAATCCGCATCCGCTTCCCGTGAAGGAAGCTGACGTAGACCCGCTCGCCATCCGTGGCTGGAGTGCTCGAGGCGTAGCTGTTGAGCTTGTGAATCTTTTCGAATGGCGAGGTGAGGACGACTTTTTCCCAGAGAAGCTTGCCGTCGGCCCGATCGAGGCAGACGAGGAGCCGGGCCTGGTCCGACTCCCGGGCTCCGGTGCAGAAGATCCGGTCTCCCCAGACGATCGGCGAGGCGTGTCCTGATGCGGAGAGCGGGACGGACCAGCGGACGTTCTTCTTCTCGTTGCCGAGGCCGTTCCACTCGACCGGGATCGCCGGATCGAGGCTGGTGCCGTCTCCCCGCGGACCTCTCCAGCCGGGCCAGTTCTCGGCGCAGGCCTCGGGTAAGACCGACGCCGTGCCGACGGCCAGGCCCAGAAGGAAAGGCCATCCGCGAGAGACCAGCCAGCCAGACAGCCGCATTCCGTGTGCTCCTGATCGGTCGTCTTCTTCCCGCCTTGCATCGGTCGGATGCTTTCGGAAGAAGAGGATGTCATCTGTCAGGGAGGCCGAGCAGACAAAAGACATCGGCGCTGTCCCGTCGACGTTCCCGGATTCTCTGGCAGAAGAAGAGCGACCGCAACCTCAGTCGCCATCTCGCTCCGCCGGGATGAGCGAGCGTTCATGGACGGACCTCTTGAGAAGTCCGCATCGTGCAGGAAGGGGGCCGATTATCCCCTCGCTCATCTCGGCGGAGCGAGATGGCTACTATCGACATCGTGATGGCCGGAGCGAAGAATGGGGACCTTCTGACCGCCACCCGGGAGAGACTGATGCATTCCGCGTACGTTGAACGTCTCGTGAATCTCCTTCGCCCGGAGGGGAATCAGCTGTTCAATATGTCCATCGCCGAGGCGGAAGAGCGTGTTCGATCGGGCGACCCGGAACAGGTCCGGGGGATCGACGGACACTTCGCCCTGGTGACGAAAGCGGGGACGATCGTCCGGATGGCGCGGTCGATCGGCCGGCCGATGCGCTACTTCCTGGCGAAGCGGGCGGAGGGACCGGCGCTCGTCGTGGCCGAGCGCATGGACGAGATCCACGACTTCCTGAGGACGGAGGGGCTCGACGGGCAGTTCCATCCCTCTTACACGCGGATGGTTCCAGCTCACCACATCCTCGAGCTCGCGCTGATCGGCTGCCCCGATCCGAGCCCCGAGCTGACAAGATACTTCACCCCGCAGCGGAACCGCCTGCCGTCGAATCTCGACGAAATCGGCCGGCTCTACATCGAAACTCTCTCCCGGGAAATCGGTCGCTGGCTCGACCGCATCGATCCACAGGCGCCGATCGGCGTCATGTTCTCCGGAGGAATCGACAGCGGCGCGGTCTTTCTCACGCTCTACGACCAGCTCCTCAAGCGGGGAGAATCCCCCGCCCGGCTCAAGGCCTTCACACTGACGATCGACGGCGGTGCCGATGGCGAGCAGGCGAGGCGGTTCCTGGAGGAGCTCGACCTGGGACTTTTCCTCGAGCCGATTTCCGTCCCCGCTTCGGCGATCAACTACCGCGAGGCGATCGGGGTGATCGAGGACTACAAGCCGCTCGACGTCCAGGCAGCGGCGATGGGGCTCGCTCTCTGCCGCGAGATCCGCAGCCGCTATCCGGACTGGAAACATCTCGTCGACGGCGACGGTGGCGACGAGAACCTCAAGGACTACCCGATCGAGGACAACCCGGAACTGACGATCCGGAGCGTGCTGAACAATCCGCTCCTGTACCACGAAGGCTGGGGCGTCGGCGCGGTTAAGCACTCGCTCACCTACTCCGGCGGTCAGAGCCGCGGACATGTCAGGTCCTTCGCCCCCGCCGCGACACTCGGGTTCGAGAGCTTCAGTCCGTTCGCTCTACCGAACGTCATCGACGTGGCGGAGGGAATCCCCTTCATCGAGCTCACCGACTGGAGCCACGAGAAGCTCTATTCCCTCAAGGGAGAGATTACGAGCCGCGGCGTCGAGGCGGTGACGGGACTGACGATGCCGATCTTCGAGAAACGACGGTTCCAGCGCGGCGCGGTGACCGACCGCCTCTTTGCGGAGCTCTTTCCCAAGGACGAATCGACCTACCGCCGCGCGTTCTCCGCGATGTTCGAGTGAGGCTTTGAAGACCTGAACGTCGCCGCACCGTTTCGCCGCGACGAGCCTGCGGAGCGAGGGCCGATTACTCGGTGCTGCCAGTCCGCCCCCACGAGACAGACCGCCCGAATGGACTTTCTCCTCTTCCCGCACGGCAGCTCCGGCGACGTCAATCCATTTCTCGGCATCGGGCGGGAACTGCGGCGGCGAGGGCACTCGGTCACGATCGGCACCTGCGGCTACTTTCGAAATGCGATCGAGCGGGCCGGGCTCGGCTTCCAGGAACTCGGGACGACCGAGCAGTACCTCAAGATCGTTCAGAACCCGGACCTCTGGCATCCGACGCGCGGGACGAAGGTGGTGCTCGGCAACCCCGATGCGGTACAGGGAGTTCGCGACGGATATCGGATGGTGACCGACTTCCACGCCCGCCATCCGGAAGGAGTCGTCGCCGCGGGTTCGCTGGCCTTCCCCGCGCGAGTCGCTCTCGAGACGCATCCGCGTCTGCGGCTGGCGATGCTGCACCTCCAGCC
>JAEYWB010000011.1 GCA_023429275.1 Planctomycetota bacterium | reverse complement strand
CCTCTACCGTGGGAACCATCCCGAACAGATTCACGCCCTCTATTCGGCTCTTGCCCTGATACTCTTCTGGACCATCTTGCCGCTCGCCTTCGCAAGCTCGGCGGCGATCGACAGAGCCCGTCGGCGGAACGAACCGGTCCCGTCAGTTGCCCTCAGGACTCGGGCCGCTTCGTGGATCCTCGTCGCCATCGAGGTGGCGTTCCTTGCTGTCGCACTTCTCATCGCTCTTGTGATGAGGTGAGGCCGACAGGGAAGTCGCGCCGCGACGAGACCTCTCAGTGGTGAAAACCCGGGAGATCGCCGAGGATGCCCGCTCCGCCGCGGACTGTTTCCCGGGAAATCGTTCGTCAGCGGTCTCTTGCAGCGTTCCGCGGCCCCTCCAATGCCTCACGTCCGCACCGCCTCCGAACTGACGCTCCTCAACGGCTCGACCGGCGATCCGGTTCTGTACGTCGATTACCCCGCCTCGCACAACGCCCTGCTGTTCGACGCGGGGGAGAACGCCGCGCTGTCGCTCGAGAAGCTCGCGGACCTGACTGCCGTTTTCGTGACCCACCATCACGTCGACCACTTCATCGGATTCGACCGGATCGTCCGGGCGAACCTCGACTCCGACAAGACTCTGTCGGTCTTCGGCCCGGCCGGGACGATCGCGAAGACCTACGACCGCATCCGCAGCTACGAGTATCCGTTCTTCCCGTTCCAGAAGCTGGCTCTGCGGATCACGGAGATTCACACCGACAGGCTGAGGACGGGCCTCCTGGAATGCCGCAGGCAGTTCCCCGAGCCGGAGGTCACGGAGTCTCCGTGGGACGGACTCTCGCCGATCTTCGAGAATGTTGAGGTCGCCATCGAGGCGGGCCTGCTCGACCACACCGTTCCGTGCCTCGGCTACGCACTGCGGGAGAAACCTGGCTTTGCGCTCAACACCGAGCTCCTCGACGAAGGACTTCTCCGCCCCGGTCCCTGGATCGGCGATCTCCGTCAGGCTCTCCTGGACAAGGCGGTCGACGTTCGGACGATCGACATCGAAGGACTGGAGTTCCCGGTGAAGGCTCTCGCGGACCGCTACTTCTCCAGGCTGCCAGGGGCACGGATCGCCTACATTGTCGACACCGCCTGGAGCGAGGCCTCCCGGCCCGTCCTGCTGCGGCTCGCCCATAAGGCAGACCGCCTCTACTGCGACTCGTTTTACGCCGAGGCCGAGGCGAAGTCCGCGGACAAGTATCGACACTTGACCGCCACCCGGGCGGCCCGCCTGGCGAAGGAGGCTCACGCCGGAGAACTCGTGCTCGTCCACTTCGCGAAGCGGTATGCGAAACGCTACGACCGCCTCGTGGAGGAGGCCCGCGGCATCTTTCCGCGAACCTTCGCCGAGTTCACGTGATCCAGTCGTGAGGGAGTGACGTTCTCCCGCCCATCATTGCGAGACGCCAAGATGGATGAGATTCCGGTGAACGAAACGCAGATCGACGAGACGGTCGTCACGGTCCGCCACGACGACGCACTGCCGACAATCACGGCGAAGCAGGCGCTGGAGCAGCTCCGCGCGGACGGCAAGCTGTCGAACGTCTCGGTCTCCGGACTCAATCTCTCGGGGGAGTTCCCGAAGCCGCTCAAGCTGAACCATGTCCGGCTAGTGAAGCTGGTCATCAACCGGGCGACGTTCAAGGAGTTCGCCGAATTCCAGGGCTGTACGTTCGTGCGGCCGATCGTCCGGGACTCGTCGTTCGAGAAGGGGGCCAAATTCAACGCCTCCACGATCCGCAAGGCGCTCTTCTCGAACATCGTGTTCCAGGGAAACGTCCGGTTCGACAACGCGCACTTCGAGGGAAGCGCGAAGTTCGATGACTGCTCGTTCCGGGCCGCGCGCTTCTGGGAAGCCCATTTTGACAGCTGGGCGGAGTTCCAGCGTTGCCGCTTCGCCGACACGGCCGACTTCCGCAGCGCCCATGCGGAGCAGGGGATCGTCTTCGCCTGTCAGTTCGAGGGGGAGCTGCTGTTTCGCGGGCTTTCGGCCGCCAAAAAGGTCGACCTGACGAACAGCCGCTGTCACGGACTGGTGGACCTGTCGAAGGCCAAGCTCAACGACTTCGTGTACCTCGAACAGATCGAGCCGGGACCGGGTCTGCAATTCGCGTTTGCCAATGCGATCGCCGAGCGGCTGCTCATTTCCACGTCGCTCCTGTCGGGGCGGATGAAGAGCGAGCAGGAAGGAGAGCACGGCGTCGCCGCGGCCGAGTTCGGACTCCTGAAGCGGAACTTCGAGTCGCTGCACCGCTACGACGACGAGGACTGGGCGTTCTACCGGTTCAAGATCAACCAGCGGCGTGCACGGCCGACCTCCTGGTCGCGCCCGTGGACGAAGTTCCTGCGGCTGTGCGACAAGGTCCTCCTCGACTGGGGATGCGGGTACGGAACGAACCCGCTCCGCGCGGTGATGTCGGCCCTGGTGATCATCGGACTCTTCGGTCTGCTCTACGCGGCCGAGGCGCACCACTTCGACGTCGCCGCGCCGCCGTTCCCCTGGTTCCCGGCCGGCCATACCGTCAACCGGCTGATGCTGGGGCTCATGACGAGCATTTCCGTCTTCACGGCCGGCTTCAGCGGCGACCACCTCCGTTCCGCTCATGGCTGGGTGCTGGTGCCGCTCGCCTGCGAAGCCCTGCTGGGAACGCTCCTGTGGGGCCTGTTCATCGTCGCCTTCAGCCGCAAGGTGATCCGATGAACCGTACGGGACTCGCGCGATGAGGGACGGCGATGGCGAATCGGCAGGCCTCGGCCAGACGAGGGAAACCGGGGAGGAGTGCTGTCCGCTCTGTGAAGCGGACGGCGCTCCTCG
>JAEYWB010000747.1 GCA_023429275.1 Planctomycetota bacterium | reverse complement strand
GGAGCGCCTGACGAGGCCCGAAGCCTCAGGCACCTGGTCGAAGGACTCGACAGCGACCTGATCCGCAACCTGTACGCGATCGGCAACCTCGAAAGCCATAACCTCGGCCTCCTCGTCCAGCTCGCCGATCGGGACGGGATCGACTTCGCTTCCCGCCGCCGCGAGGCCTCCTGGCTCCGCGGACAGGTCGACGCGGTCCGCCGCGAGCGAAGCGACCTGCTCGAAACGTCGCCGCAGCGCGGCCAGCTGGCCGATCTCGAAAACGAGCGAGACCGGCTCCGGAACCGGATCGACGAACATCTCCGGCACGGACGGGGCCGGCACGAAGACCACGCCGCCCGTCTTCGGCAGCTCCGCGAGCAGCGGCCCCTCGCCGCCGCTGAGATCGAGTGGCTCGACCTCGAGCTGCAGCACGTCCAGGCACAACTCACCGACTGCCATGACCGCCTCTGGGGGCGGACGCAGCGGACGATCCGCGAGAGCCGGTTCGTCGAGCAGGAACAGGTCGTCGTCACGGCCGGTCGAATGCCGGAGATCGAGGAGCTCGACCGGCAGATCGAACACTGCCGGCAGGTCCTCAAGGATCTCGCGGCATCGCGGCACTCCCTCTCGATCGAGTCGGCCGCCCTCGCCGGAGCCGATACGCCGGACGAACCGGTGACCTTCGATCGTGAACGGGGAGCGCTGCGGGTTCTCGAAGGCCAGCTGCATCGGCTTGACGGTCTCGTCGAAGAAGTCCTCGAGGCCCTGAGCCGCGGGCAGTGCCTCTGTGAATCGACGCAGGAGGCTCTCTCGCGAAGCAGCGAGGTGATGCGCGAGCAGGTCTACGTCTTGTGCCAGGACCTTAATCGGCGGCAGAAGGAGGCGGAGCGCCGATCGCTTCTCGCCCGCCGAAAAGGGGTCGACCGGATCGAGCTGGAGCTCGAAGACCGGATCCGCGGCCTGCGGTGGAAGCGGGAGACTCTCCTCGCCGCGCAGCAGCAGGCGGACCGGGAACGAATCCGTCACCGCAACCAGCTCGAAGGGCTCGCCTGCGAGTGCGACGCGCATGCCGCTTGGGTTGAACGGGCCGCCCGGCGAATGGAAACGGCCCGCTCCGCGCCGCTGGAGACGTTCGTCGAACGGACGGTCGACGAGTCGACCGCCCTCCCCCGCGACCAGGATCTGGCGCTATCGCTCTCGTCCCCCAAGTCGCAGCTCTGGAACCAGCTGGCCAACGCGCGGCTTCGCGCCGTCGAGATCGAACGCGCCCTGTCGGCTGCAGCAGCCGGCGAAGCGGCCTTCGCCGATGACCGCGAGCTGCAGCGGCTTCAGTTCGACTACGCCGTCATCGAGCAGCGAGTTGCGGACGCCCGCGAGCAGTGGCAGTCGCTCGCCCTGCTCCAGGCGACACTGCTCCAGGCCCGGCGTCAGCTCGAGCAGGAGACGCACCCCCAGGTCATCATCGATGCCTCGAAGACCTTCCGGACGCTCACCCAGGGACGGTACGCCGGGTTCCGCTACAACGCTTCGACTCGCGAGCTCTGTGTCGAGCCGGCTCATGGCGAGCTGCAGACGATCCCGTCGCTGAGCCGCGGAACGCTCGACCAGGCGTCCCTGGCGCTACGACTCGCCCTGGCGGAAGAGTATGCCCGCCGCGGCTTCCGGTTCCCGCTGATCCTCGACGACGTCCTCGTCGACACTGATGAGGGGCGTCTCAAGCTCGCTGTCGAAGTCCTCCGGGAAGCGGCCGACCGCGGTCAGCAGATCCTCTTCCTCACCTGTCAGGATCATCTGGCCGAACGGTTCCACAGCCTCGGCGTCTCCGTCCGCGGTCTGAACGGGTCCTGGCAAGCGGGCCGCCGTCCCATGGCTGTCACGGTTGCCGACCCTGCCCCGGCGATCGGTGCCGCGTTTGAAACCTCGTTCCTGATTCCATCACCGAGCCGGCTGGAATCCGTTTCCTCGCTGTCCGCCGAAGAGATTCCCGCGCCGCTCCCCCGCTCGCAGCCCGACACCCCCTTCTGGCTGCAGCCCGACAGCCCGGTCGGTCTCGTCCCCTCGCTCGGGTCGCAGATGGGCCGCCGCCTCGGAGCGATCGGTGTTTCGAGTGTCATTGACCTCATCGATGTCGATCCGGAGTCGGCGGAGATTCCCCTCGCCGGCCTTCAGGTCTCCGCGGCCCAGCTCCGCGCCTGGCAGGCGGAGGGGCGGCTGCTCTGCTGCGTTCCGGACCTCAACGGCCGTGACGCCCAGGTGCTCGTCGCCTGCGGGATCATGAACCCGTCGGAGCTCGCCGAATCGGCCCCGCACGTTCTCTGGAGCCGGATCGACCGTCTCCGCGTCGCGAACGCCGGCGGGACGTTCAGCTGGCTGCAGGACCGGACCTTCGCCCCCACGCTCGATTCCGCGCGGCGCTGGATCGCTCAGGCCCAACGGGCCCGGACGCTCCGTGACGCCTTGAGCGAGCTCGGCTGGAGTGATGACGAAGAGTCCGACGAGGAGGACGGCCGCTTCGCCTCCGGGCTGCGGGCCAGTCTCCTCGTCGACCCGTCCCTGGGAGAAGAGGACGACGATCCCGATCCGGCTTCCCCTTCTCCGACCGACCCGTCGGGAGTCACCCGCCGATCGCGGCGATCGGGGATGCGGCGGCCAAACAGGTCGCGGTCGCGTGGGCAGGGGCGGTCCGCGCTGCGGGTCCGGGGTCCCTCGGCGCAGGGGACTTCGACCGTCGTCGCTGCCGATCCCGCGTCCTGGCGGTTCTTCCTCCATCCGGAGAGCCTCGTCGTCGACGCTCCCTCGATCGGCCCCAAGATGGCCGAACGGCTGCGCGACCTCGGCATCATCTCGGTCAGCGACCTTCTCGGACGCCAGGCGTCGTCGATCGCGAACGGACTGGGTGACTCGAAGTACCCGGAGGAGACGATCCGCGACTGGCAGCGCCAGGCGGCGCTGATGTGCCGGATCCCCGAGCTCCGCGGCCATGACGCCCAGGTGCTCGTGGCGGTTGGCATCGACTCGGCAGAGCAGCTCGCGGCGACTTCTCCCTCCGAGCTGTGGGAGATCGTCGAGCCATTCGTCCGGACCCGCGAGGCCGCCCGGCTGCTCCGGTCGTCGACGCCCCCCGACCTCGAGGAAGTGACAAACTGGATCCGCTGGGCAAGTCATTCCCGGGCCCTGCGTGCTGCCTAGAGGCCTCGCACAACGAGGATTCCGGGTTCGTGAGATCAGCCGGAACGCGATAGCGTCCGGTTCGAACCGGGGACCAGCTCCCGCCGGCAAATCAACGCAACCCGAAATCCCAAGTGTG
The DNA here is from genome assembly GCA_023429275.1 of Planctomycetota bacterium. Classification (GTDB taxonomy): domain Bacteria; phylum Planctomycetota; class Planctomycetia; order Planctomycetales; family Planctomycetaceae; genus Planctomyces_A. The sequence continues at coordinate 80 of JAEYWB010000747.1, read as the reverse complement.
GCAAACCACTCGTGGCGCCACGCTGTCGCGTCTGTTCCGAAGCGGCTCCGCTCACCGTACGATGCGGGTCACCCCTCATC
>JAEYWB010000738.1 GCA_023429275.1 Planctomycetota bacterium | reverse complement strand
ACCGGGCGGAGCCCATGATCAGATTCACCTTTGCTGGAAGAAGTCCGCGCTCATGAGTCGATACGTCCTTGCCCTCCTGGCAACTCTGTTGGTCGCGGGTTGCGGATTGTCCGGTTCGACACCTCCTCCCCGCCCGGTAAATCCGGCCTACCAGGGAGGGCCGACCAAGGAGCAGACTCTCGAAGTTCCCTGGGCGACATTTGCCGACCGGACTCAGGGGGCCATCCAGGCCGTGAACTGGAAGTCGCTCTCCTCTGATATTGCCGCCAACGAGGGGGTGATCGAGGCGGTTCCGGGCAAGGGAGATGGTGCCCAGGTCAGGTTCGAGAAAAAGGGGGACAACAGCGTCCACCTGGCCGTGCAAGGGAAGCCGACGACTCCCAAGGAGAGCGTCGACAAGCTCTTCGACAAGATTGTCGAGAAGACGAAGTAGAACACTCGAGCGTTACGCTCCGTTGGGAGCCCAGACTCCGGAGAAGACTTCGGTGGCGGGGCCTGTCATGAAGACATCGCCCCCCTCCGACCACTCCAGCGTCAGGTCGCCCCCTGGCAGATGGCAAAGGACGGTCCGCTCGCACAGACCGTTGAGGACGGCCGCCACGGCGGAAGCGCAGGCTCCCGTCCCGCACGCGAGCGTTTCGCCGCTTCCACGCTCCCAGACCCGCATGCGGATCTCGCGCGGGGAAATCACCTGGATGAACTCGGCGTTGATCTTCCGCGGAAACGCCGGGTGCTTCTCGATCTGCGGGCCGATTCCCAGGACCCACTCGTCCGTGATCTCGTCGACGAACGTCACGCAGTGCGGATTCCCCATCGAGACACAGGTGACTTCCAGCTTGCGTCCGGCGACCTCGAGCGGCGCCCGGATCGGCGGGGCGCCCGGCAGGGTCGTCGGAATCTCGGAGCTCTTGAGGATCGGGGCGGACATGTTAACCCGCACCCGATGGACGGTTCCCGCTTCGACCTGGACCTGCAGCGTCAGTACGCCGCGCCCCGTCTCGATCCTGAGATCGTCTTTCCGGCAGATCCCCCGGTCGTAGACGTATTTGGCGACGCAGCGGACCGCGTTACCGCACATCTCCGACTCGCTCCCGTCGGCGTTGAACATCCGCATCCGGGCGTCGGCCTTTTCGGACGGCATGATCAGCACCAGCCCGTCGCCGCCGATCCCGAAATGGCGGTCGCTCACCTGCCGGGCGGTCTCGGCGACATCGGCGGGAATCGGTTCCGCGAAGCAATCGACGTAGATGTAGTCGTTGCCCGCGCCATGCATCTTGGTGAAACGCATCGGAAGTTCTCAGTTTTCAGTCGTCAGTTATCAGTCGTTGCCGATCGGCGCAGACCCGGGATCGGGTTGTGTGGTTCGCGGTTTGTCCGTTCGAGGCGATCGGGGCGAGGTCCCTGCAGCATACTACTTCGATTCGGCTTCCTCGATCAGCTTCCCCACCAGGGCGTCCAACTGCTGTTCGTCAAAGATGTCCCGCCCCCGGATGACCCCTTCGGCGTCGATCACGAAGATCGTCGGAAAGGCCGGGATCATCCAGTTGTCGACGATCCCTCCTTCGGGACCGTTGAACCAGTGGATCCACGGCATCGGGGTCTCCTTGAGGAAGGTCGCCACCTCCTCGGGAGTGTCGTCGGCCGAGATGCTGATGAAGGCGAACGGCCGCTTCTCGTACTTCGCTACGAGCTCGCGCTGCGAAGGGATGAGTCCAACGCAGCTGCCGCACCATGTCGCCCAGAAGTCGAGAACGACGACCTTTCCCTTGTAGTCGCTCAGCTTGACGGGCTTCTGTTTGAGATCCGTCAATTCGATCTCGGGACAGGTCTTGCCAACCGACAGGTTCTGGAGCGTGAACAGCCGATGGGCGGCGTTTCCGCGGGGGCTCGCCTCCAGCTCGTTCTCGGGAACCAGGGCAATCGCCTTCTCGAGGTACTCCTCTGCCTTCTTGAGGTCGGCCCGTTCCCCGGCGTCCGCCTTCTGGCACTCCTGGTCGGCCAGGCAGAACAGCCCCCAGGCCCTGGCCCGCGGATCCTTCGCCTTGTCCGAGACGATCCGCATGAAATCGAGGCAGGGAGGACTCGAGTGCGTCGCGATCGCCTCGCAGAGGTACGGAAGCTCGTCGCTCTGCAGATGATGGTCGAGGAGCGAACTGAAGAGTCCCTTTTCGGTCTTCTCGTCCCCGATGCCGAGCTCGACCACCGCCTGGGCGGCCCGCAGCGCGGCGACTGATTCCGGCGCGGCCTCGATGACCTTGAGCAGTGCGGCGCTGGTCTCCTCGACGAGCTCCGCCTCCTCGGCCTGCAGCGCCTCGTATTTTTCCTGCAGCTCGGCCGCCTTCTTCGTGAACTCCGACCTGATGCGATTGACCTCCCCCTTCGTCGGCTTCGCCGCCTTGGGGGCAGGGGGCACGGGGAGGGCGGGAGACGCGGCCTCCGGTGGGGCAGGAGGCGCCTCCCTGGAGGTCTGCTCCTCGGCGAACGCCGCGGGAGTGGTGCTGCAGGCCATCCCGAAAACCATCAGGAGGCCGAGTCGGGCTGTTGGAAGCATGGTCAGATCCATCCGAAACGGGTTGCGAGCTCCAGGATTGTAACGTCAGCGGCCAGAAGACCGCCGCTCCGCGTCCCTGCGAAAGGAAGTCCGTGACCGCTCGAGGCACGGCGCAGAATCAGAGCGCAGCGACCGGGAGACACGTGGCTTTGCGAGTTCGCCGTCCGACATCGACGAACGCCGCTCACATGGCCGAAGAGGGGGCGGCCGGGAGCGGGCAGGAGCAAAGATTACCCGGCCGGGATTCGAACCCAGACGAACAGAATCAAAATCTGTTGTGCTACCGTTACAC
>JAEYWB010000791.1 GCA_023429275.1 Planctomycetota bacterium | reverse complement strand
CTCTTCGATTCCTCGGCGGCGACCGCCTCACGGATGGTCACACCCGCCCGCTGGGGGAGAAACGACAGGACGCCTGCAAACAGCAGCAGTGCAAAGATCATGATCACCGCGGAACGATTCCAGCGGCGCGATGAGGAAACTGGCGACTGAACCATGGACGACGATCCTCCGTCGATCTCTAGACGCGGTAACCCGGAAACACCCTTGACCCACGCCGACATTGGGAGAATTAGATGATAACCGGCAAGGGACGAAGCGCACACCGCCAGAGCGGGTGAGCATCCGCACGTCCGCACGCGGAGAGCATTCAGCGGTCAGCGGTCAGCATCAAGCTGATCGCTGAGAGCTGATCGCCCGGAATCCTCAGCCTCTTTCCGAGCCGCCCGCTCGTGCGTCAGAGCGGCGTTGTTCGGTCAGGGCCGGTCCTCGGCCTCGTAGAGCTCTCCCTGCATGTCGACGTCCACCTCCAGGCCGCCGATCATTCCGCTGGCGAGATTGAAGATCAGGGCCCCGATGAGACCGCCAACAAAGCCGGCGACTCCGTAGAAGATCGGCACGAGCACGATCATGACGACCGCCCCGACCCCCATGAGCCCTGCGGCCTGCATGCCTCCCGGACCGGCACCTCCAGCCCCCCCGGCTCCCTGGTTCACCGCGACCGCCACTCCCAGGGCCATGAACAGGCCCCAGATGAGTGCCAGGAGAAACCCGAGAACAGCTCCGATCAACGCCTGAAGCTTCGCCAGCGAAAGCGGATCGATCCGACGAATGATCATCTCTCACATCCCTTTCGACGGTGGCCGTCCATTCCCCTGCGGAAACGTCATGCCTCTTCATCCTTCCGGACACGCACCTGCATTGCCCCGAGGAGCTTCGTGATCGCCTTCTCTTTCCGGCCGATGCGGACGACGTTCTCGAGAACGATCGCACGCCGCTCGTTGCTTGGATGGAGAATCAGCCGGCCCGCTCCGAGCAGGATGTATTCGAAGATGTCGTTGACTTCCTTGTCGATCTTGAGCTGCGGAGCCGGAAAGCGCTCGAGGTCGCTCATGAAGCCGTGGTGATGAAGCAGCTCGTTGCTCCGGACTTCCCAGTAGTCGAACCGGCAATGGATCCAGACGCCGAAGTAAATCAGCGTCATGACCCCCGCGAAGAGGAAGAAAAACGAATGATTCGCGGTTGGTTTGATCGCGACCAGCAGACCGCTCAGCCGCGGAAACAGGTTGGGGACATACACGGAGGTGAGCGATAATCCGAGGATCACGACCACGACGAAGAAGAACAGCGTGATCGACGTTGTCCGCGGGAAGTCGAACGACAGGACGACGAGGTTGAGCGAGAGCGTAACCAGAAACGTCCACGAGGCGATCTGATGTCCGGCCGAGGTGATGTCGGCCCGCTCGAGCCACGTCCAGACCCCGGCGAGAATGGCGACGAAGTAGGCGGGGTAGAGGAAGATGATCTTCGGATACGAGAAGAGAAGGATGCTGTCCTTCGACTCTTCGTGTTTCCCGGCAATCCCGGCAGCGACGGGAGGAGTGTTCGAAGTCGACATCAAGAGGGCCTTCTGGAGGGCAAGTCCACGGGTGTCCGCAATCGGCGCGGCGAGGCTATGGGACGCGCCCCACAGCGTCAACATCGGTCGCGGTCTCCTGAGCCGAACGGCATGGGGCCACCTGACGACCGGCTGACGGATCACAAGGGGGGCGACGGAGACTCAACGGCCGATCGCCCCGGCTGGATCACAATGGAATCGGACATCCTTCGCCCGGAAGACCTCTCACGCCGCAAGACGCCTGCAGAGATAGACTTACAAACACAGCCTTACTTGATCCCCCGACCCCAGTGCCGGCAAACTAAAAGCGACCGCGGCTCCGTCCGGGCCGCGGTCCCTGGCTGACTGGCGAAGACTTCCCCCGACATCAGAAGTCGGCAACGACCTCGCCGCCCCCCATCGTCGCAATCGCCTCGACGACCGACGCGTCGACATTGTCGGAGACCATTCGCACAGAGCCGTCTCCGAACAGGACGCCGTTGACCTTCGGTTGCGGGCCGCCGATGCCGTCCGGCCCCTTGAAGTACGGCTTCTTGATGAACGGCCGGATCGTCGCCTTGCCTCCCTGCGCCCAGGGGCCGATCTCCTTGATCACCTCGACCACCATGGCGGTGTTCGACGTCCCGTCGGTGATGTCCCGCATCCTCGTCTGCCGCTCGTAAGCGAAAATGCCGGCGATCTCGCGGTCATCTGCCTTCGAGGTCGGCCCCTTCTCCGTCAGGCCGGCCACGCCGGCGTAGTGGGTCGGAGCGATCCCGGCGTTGGCGTCGACCGGAATCGCGGGGTTCAGATACGTCGGGATCCGGACGGTAACCGAGTCACGATATTCCTCGGCGTTCCAGACCCCCTTATTGGCATGGATCTGATTGTAGAGCGCCGCCTGTTCCAGGTACGGAAGGACCGACACCAGCCAGCTTGAACGTTGCTCGGGCTTGAGCTTCTCATCGTCGACCGGGCGTGTCCCCGCCGGAAAGTGACCGAAGGTGTCGTGGAAGTTGTGAAGCGACAGCCCCAGCATTTTCATGTTGTTCATGGACTGCGTCCGCCGCGCGGCGTTTCGAGCCTGCTGAACAGCCGGAAGCAGCAGGGCGGCGC
>JAEYWB010000618.1 GCA_023429275.1 Planctomycetota bacterium | reverse complement strand
CTCGCTTCTTCAGGCGATGCTGCACCGCCTCACGGCTGCTCACGATCCAGTAGTCAGGAGTGTCGCAGGACCCGATGAGCGCGCATCCCGGCACATCAAAGGGTGCCGAGCCAGGTTGTGAAACCGGGGCGAGGCCAGGAGCCGGAAGGGAAAGCTCTGGAGCAGGAAGCCCCGGATTCTGACCGTAGACAGGAACGGGCGCGAACGCGAGAAGCGCCCAGATCACCCAGAGGGTGCAGGACCACGTCAGAATGAGGGACGTTGTGCGGGACATGCCTGAAAACGACGCTTCCAGAACACGATCGGTCGGCGCCAAAGCGCGGAACTGTCGTTCGTCGTCCGTGGACGGTCGTAAGAGGCACGCATCCAGCTGCCTGCCCGGGGCTGGGAACGCCCCAATCATCGGCGAGTTTCGCCTGAATCCCAGGAAAATTCGCCAGCCGGGGAAAGAAGCACTTCGCATGCCGCATGCCTGGTCGCGGAACACCGGCTGCAACGCGTCTGCCGAGCCGGGAAGCCGGGGAATATGAGAAGGGAATGCGGGCGACAGTGTGCAATCAGCCAGACGACGGGTTCGCTCCGCGCGGAGCGGGAGCGGCGGCGAAGGGAACAGGAAGCAGGCGTCAACGCGGTCGCCCGTGGCGAGAAGGAAACGGGGCGATTCGCCTGTCTGGACTTGCGCTGTAAGCTAGGTGATCACGAGAGGTAGCGACATGTGCGGCATTGCGGGGGGAGCGTGGACGGAACGGGGAAACCCGCTGCCCCCGGAGACGCTCCGCCGCATGACCGACTCGATCCGGCATCGCGGCCCCGACGATGAAGGGGCGCACTTCGACTCTGCCGAACATAAGCCGGGATGCGGTCTTGGCTTCCGGCGGCTGTCGATCATCGATCTCGCGACCGGCCACCAACCTCTCTCGAATGAAGACGGGACAATCTGGATCGTCTTCAATGGTGAAATTTACAACTACCGCGAGCTGCGGCCGGAGCTGGAAGCGGCGGGGCATCGCTTCACGACCTCGACAGATACCGAGGTCATCGTCCACCTGTACGAGCAGCACGGCGTCGACTGCCTCAAGCGGCTTCGCGGGATGTTCGCGTTCGCCATCTGGGACGCCCGCCGCGAACGGCTGTTTCTGGCCCGTGACCGGGTCGGCAAAAAGCCGCTCTACTACCGCCAGGAACCGGAGCGGCTGACCTTTGCGAGCGAGCTCAAGGCACTGCTGCAGGTTCCGGACGCGCCGCGGGAGGTCGATCCCGAAGCGGTCGACCTCTTCCTGACGTACCAGTACGTCCCTCACCCGCGGACGATTCTCAAGGAATATCGCAAGCTTTCCCCGGGCCACTACGCGGTCTACGAAAAGGGGACGCTCTACACAGAGCGATACTGGACGCCCCCCTACGCCGATGACACCGATCCCGCGACGTTCGCCGATCCTTTACTTGCCGAGAGCGGCCGCTGGACCGATGACGAATGGCGCTCCAACCTGCGGCGGACGCTGACCGACGCCGTCCGGCTGCGGATGCGATCGGATGTCCCCCTCGGCTCGTTCCTGTCGGGGGGGATCGACTCGCCGATTGTCTCGGGGCTGATGCAGTCCCTGTCGGACCGGCCGATCCACACGTTTTCGATCGGGTTCCCGGTCAGGCAGTTCGATGAACGGGAGTACGCGGCCGAGGCGGCCAGGCACCTCGGCACGGACCACCACGTCTATGTGGTCGAGCCCTCCGCACTCGAGATGCTCCCTCGCCTCGTCTGGCACTACGACGAGCCATTCGGGGACAGCTCCGCGATCCCGACGATGTCCCTCTCCGAGGTGACCCGCCGCGAGGTGACGGTCGCCCTCTCGGGAGACGGAGGGGACGAGCTGTTCGCCGGCTATGAACGCTACCAGGCGGTGCAGCTGGCGGGACGCTTCGACTGGACTCCCTCGTGGGTCAGGTCGCTCCTCGCCGCCCGAATCTGGCAGAAGATCCCTTCGTCAGGGAAGCAGCGATCGCTCGTCCGCCGCGGCAAACGGTTCATCGAGGCCCTGGGACAGGATCCCGAACGGCGCTATCTACGGTGGATCGGGATCTTCGACCGGGAGACGCGGCAGGCCCTTTACAGCAGCGACTTCCGGCGACGCCTCGGCAACTTCGATTCCGCAGGTTTCCTGCTCGATGCCTACAAGACTTGTCCCGACCGCGACTTCGTGACGCGCACGACCTGCACCGACGTCCTTTCGTACCTGCCGTGCGACATCCTGACGAAGGTCGACATTGCCAGCATGGCGCACAGCCTCGAGGCCCGCAGCCCCTTCCTCGATCACCACGTCGCGGAACTCGCGGCCCGGATGCCGATCCGCCTCAAGTTCGCGCCCGGGCGAGGCAAGATCATCCTGACCGAGACGTTCCGCGATCTCCTTCCGGCCTCGATCCAGACACGCCGCAAGATGGGATTCGGTGTTCCGCTCTCGGTCTGGTTCCGCGGCGAGCTGCGGGAACTGCTCCGCGACACGATCCTCTCGCAACGGGCGAGGGATCGCGGCTACTTCGACCCGAAACAGGTCGAAGACCTGATCGCCCAGCACGAGTCCGGCCGCTGGGACCACTCGCACCGGCTCTGGAATCTGCTCGTGTTCGAAGAGTGGCATCGCCAGTTTATTGACGGAGTCAGTGGGTAGTTGGTAGTTGGCAGTGGGTAGCGTGCTATGACCGCCTCCTGCTACCCACTACCAACTGCCCACTACCCACTTCTTGCCCCATGCCCAAATTCGCCGTCATCCTTGCCGCCGCGGGAAAGAGCACCCGGTTCGGCGACGCCCGTCGCAAGAAGCCGTTCATCGAGCTGAAAGGACGGCCGGTCTGGCTGCGGGCTGCGGAAGTCTTCACGAACCGCGACGATGTCGCCCAGACGCTGCTGGTCCTCGCCCCTGACGACATCGAGTGGTTCAAGGAGAAGTTCCGGCCGCAGCTCGCGTTCACGAACATCGAGATCGTGGCCGGCGGGGCGGAGCGGGCCGACTCGGTCCAGAACGGACTCGCCCGTGTCCACAGCGACATCGACTTCGTCGCGGTTCACGATGCCGCCCGGCCTCTGATCGTGAAGAAGTGGGTCGACGCGGTCTTCGCCGCCGCGGTGCAGAGCGGGGCAGCAATCCCGGCCATCCCGATCTCGAGCACGATCAAGCGGGTCGGTGCCGACCGGAGCATTGTGGAGACGGTCCCGCGCGATCATCTCTGGGGAGCCCAGACGCCGCAGGTGTTCGATCGGAAACTCCTCCTCGAGGCGTACGCGAAGCGAGGGGACTTCCAGCCGACGGATGAGGCGCAGCTCGTCGAGCGGATCGGCGTGAAGCCGGCCGTCGTCGAGGGATCGCCGTTCAACCTGAAGATCACGACCGCGGAAGACCTTCGGATCGCCGAGGCGCTCGTCGACTCGCTCCCGCGCGAGCAACCGCTCCGGAGCCTGCACCCGTTTGCGGATGAACGGCCGGATCTGTTCGGCCAGTGACCGTCTATTGAAACATGGGTTGGTTCTTGCGCCAGGGTGAGCGACAGGCCATCAGTCCGGTCCGGTGTAGTCCCGCCAGGGACGAAAGAATCAACCCTATTCGCTCTCACGGCCTCTTGGCTCGCAGCAATTCCGCTTTCGTCCCTGACGGGACTCTCCCCACCTTAATGCCGCTATCCCCCCGTTGCACGGGGGGCTATTTCCTTCCGTCCCTAACGGGACTGGAATCGGCTCCGCTGGGGCTGTCTCGCAAAGACGAATCCGACTCCCAAAAGCCCCGACGCACCAGCGGAGCGCGGGTCAAGCTGGCGACCGCTCGGCAACTCTCGAAC
>JAEYWB010000481.1 GCA_023429275.1 Planctomycetota bacterium | reverse complement strand
TTTCCCCCCCCCGGGTGCGGGGGCGGCCGCGACCGCCGCGCAGTTCCAGGCGGCCGCGAAGCACCTGCAGTCGACCGCCCGGCTCGAGCTGAAGAGCGTCGCGTTCTGTCACCGCATCGACGGCTTCGGCGCGTTCGAGCGGTTCGAGCGGGACGAGTTCCAGGCCGGTGTCCCGGTGCTGGTCTATGCCGAGATCCGCAACTTCAGCAGCGAGCCGACGCCCGATGGACGCTACCTGACGACGCTTCGCTCGACGGTCGAGATCGTCCGCGTCGGCGTGCAGCAGGTGCCGGTCGCCCGGATGACCTTCGAACCGACGGAAGACCGAAGCCGCTCCCCGCGGACCGACTTCTACAACAGCTACAAGATCAACCTGCCGGCAACGCTTCCGCCGGGTCCGTACCAGTTGCGGCTGACGGTCGAAGATGAGTCGAGCGGCAAGATCGCGACTCAGACGCTGAATTTCTCGATTCGGTAAACCTGCTGGTCAGAATCGTCGTCGCAGTCACTCCCGCACGCGTTCGAGATCCACATTGCCGATCCTCACTCGATCCGGCCCGTCAAATCGGATCGGGTTTCGATGACCGCGGACCTGATACGACAGATAGGTCCAAAGTCCTCTCGGAGACCAGACTGGACGGATCTTTCCCCGGGGGGGAACGAGTGATAAGCACATCTCCGGACACGCTCCAACGGCCGCCGGGCGTCGACAACCACGAAGATCGAGTCTGGCCAAAAGCAGACTTTGCCGGTCTCCAGTCCAGCGTTTCGGAAGTTCTATCGCTTCGGAATCGCAACCTGAGGGCGTCGTCACTGCGTGCCCCCAACGAGCTGACGTTCCGTACGATTGAGCGGGCGATAGATCCACGTGGTGACGCCGGCCCCAAGAAGTAGAAGGACCGCGAGAGCGACGCGGCGCCGGCTTATGAGTGCAGCCTGTGAGGCTTGCGAGGGCAAAGGGCCTGCTGGAGGAAGTTCAGCCACTTCCGCTACCGGCCCTGGTCAGGGGAACGTCTGCCTACGGTTCGTTCCTCAGTCTGGCGTGACCACACCATTTGGCAAAGTATTCAGGGTAAGCCCGCCACCCGACGGGGAACGCGGCCGGTTACTCCTCCGGCGAGTCGAAGTCGTGGCGGTAGATCCAATCGACGCATGTCGCCCAGGTGAGAGCTGTCAGGAACATGATTCCGACGCCTCCCGGGAGCTTCACGATCACGGAGAGCGTTGCAGCGGCAGGAGAGCCGTTGGCAATGGCCTGAAGCGCGGTCCCGAGCAGGACAAAGTGGCAGCCGAGATTCAGAAAGAAGAGCAGGCTCCATCGCAGCGGCATGGTGACGTCCTGTGACCGGACGGGGGCGGTGTGCGGGAGCGCAGTCAGTCTCGCAGGCCGGAAGCCGGAAGGCCAGCGGTGGTCGGGCTGTGAAGGCCTCAGCGCCTCAACGCACCCTGCGGCCCACGGCTTGAGCACTGATGCCGTGGCGGTCGAGCAGAAATGTCACCCTGCAAAAGCAAAAGCGGCCGAAGCGAGTCTCCCCCGAGACTTTGCTTCGGCCGCCTGGTTCGAGCCGCGCATCCGCGATTCCGGTTTCCGCATCAACTCGTCTGTCTCAGATCCCGGCAGCTCCCGCTGGTCCGTCGGTCCGTCCTGTCACGTTCGGTTTCTTTCGCTCGACCTCGCCACCTCGGGTTTGATGGACCCACAGTGTTCGAGATGGCAGGGTCTCACGACTGGAGAGCCCTTCTCGTGACGGAACATTCCTCAGGACCCGCGATCACCGCGAGTCTCGAGCGCCCCTCCTCCATGTCCGGGCCAGACAAGCAGCCGGCAATCCGTAGCGGCGGCAGCGTCCGCGTCGGGTTCTCAAGCCAACTGCTTCTTGCGGTTGACGAGAGTCCGGACACGTTCGGCCAGCAGGGCTGAGTCGAACGGCTTGCGGAACGTTTCGTTAAACATCGACCGGTCGAAGCCGGCCGCGTTGTCATCGTCCGAGAGAAGGGCGATCAGAACTGTGTCGGTGTAGTCCGCATTCTTGCGGAGGTTCGCCGCGATCATCAGGGCTTCGTTGCGTCCCATGGCGAAGTCGATGACGACGCAGTCGGGATGCAGCGATTCGGCCTGGATGCCGGCTTCGAATCCGCTGGCCGCGAATTCGGTCTTGAACTCTTCCGCCGTAAGAATGGCGGTGAGATTGCCGCGGACGGCTCCGTCGATGCCGACGAGGAGCAGCTTGCCCATCGCCTCATCTTCGAGTTCGCCGAGGGGCATTCCGTGTTCCTTGAGGAACCGGATCAGGTGTTCGCGGGGAATGCGGCGGTCCTGTGAGCCAGGAATCCGATACCCGCGCAGACGGCCCGAATCGAACCATTTGCTGACAGTGCGGGGCGCGACCTTACAGATCTTGGCAACCTGTCCGGTCGTGAAAATTGTCCTCATAGCGGGGCTCTCCAAATCTTCATTTTTGTCCGGGTTCGAGGTTTCCCTCGATCGTCCCCCCCGACATGGCCGGCGTTCCCTAGCCCGTGGGTCCCTGGGCTAAAACCACGTCGTCAGGCCGACAAAACTTGCGCAGGTCAACCATCGACCGTGTCCGTCGACAGATGCTCGGCGGAGTGCTCACCCCATCGCCTGGAGGGAGCGCCGCGTTGCATGACGTGCGCGAGCAGACGTGAGTCTGCCGTTGGGGAGCGGACCGGTATTGAAAGCGCAGGACATCCCTGCCCGTGTGGCCGGTCACATACCGTAAACGTCTGCCCCCCGATTCCTCGCGCCGCCGCTCGCCTGATCGCCCAGGCGTTCGGTCTCATCACTCCGATGGACGGCGTGAAGAATCCACTGAGGTTCTTATCGGTCCTGATGCCAGTCGGATTTCAACCTGAGTTTCCGGAATCTCGGGTGACAGGGGTGAATCCTGCCGATCCGCGCCTGAGCCTCTGCACGACTCTGCCGGATTGTCCAATCGTACGACGTGCGCAAGGTCTGTCTGGTCCGGAAAAGCGGGATTTGCGCTGAAGGCGTGTTGACCAAACACAACCTCTCCGCACAACCGGACGTCGCAGCACCCGGTCGCCCGCGATCGCGCGGGAATCGGTGGTCAGAGTCATGCCCGGTGCATCGCTTTGTGCGGGGCGAGCCTGGTCCTGGCGGGCAGACGCCGCGCCGCTCGCCGGCGGCAGGAGGCCCGCTCGAGCCTGGGGTCACGGTTTCACGGCTCCTGTCGATCTTGCCGATTCATCTTGACTCCGCGATCCCGCGGCCTACCATCGCTTCCTTCGCCGGTCTCGTTCTCCGCTCTCGTCGGACGATACTCGGATGCGTTTCCGCCACATCGATTCGACGCTCCTCGTTCACGCTCCGGCCAAGCTCAACCTCTATCTCGAGATCCTCGGTCGCCGCCCTGACGGCTTTCACGAGCTTGAAACCGTCATGGTTTCGATCGGCCTGTTCGATACGCTCCAGTTCGACGAGGCCCAAGGCGACCTCGTCGAACTTCAGTGCGATCTGTCGGGCGCAGTGTCCGATGCCCCGGGGGCCGCCCCCGCCGCCGTGCCCGTTCTTTCCACCGGCCACGACAACCTCGTCGTCCGCGCTGCCCGGCTGCTCAAAGAGGAGACCGGTTCGCGGCAGGGGGTCCGCATCCGGCTCGCCAAGCGGATTCCGATGCAGGCCGGAATGGGAGGGGGATCGAGCGATGCCGCCGCCACCCTGGCCGGGCTCAACCGCTTCTGGCGGCTCGGGCTCGATTCGCCGGCGCTGCATCGTCTGGCCGCCCGCCTCGGGAGCGACGTCAACTTCTTTCTCGATTCCCACTCCGCGGCACTCTGCCGTGGGCGGGGAGAGCAGATCGAACCGCGCCCCCTTCGCCGCCCGCTCGACCTCGTCATCGTGAAGCCGCCGGCAGGGCTTTCGACCGCCGATGTCTTCCGCGCCTGGCGGCAGAATGGGGAACGGACGACCGCTCCCGGAACCACCGAACAGCTCCTTCAGACACTCCAGGGGAAGAACCCGTCCGCGACCGCACCGTTGCTCTGGAACGCCCTCGAAACTCCGGCACGTCAGTTGAGCGGCGAGGTGGCCCGGACCCTTCAGGCCCTCGCTCTGGCGGGTGGCCCGGCGACATTGATGACCGGCAGCGGCACGGCCTGTTTCGCGCTCTGCCGGAACCGTGCTCACGCGATTGCGGTCGCGGGACGGGCGCGGCAGAGGAATCTCGGACAGGTGGTGGCTGTTCGAACGGCCACCTGAATCGACTGGCCGCGGAAATTGTCCCGCGGCGGAACTGATCCCAGGCGCACGACGGTCTCCCAGGAAGGCATCATTCGAAAAGCCGCGGACGAACGATCTTGCGCCGTTGTCCCTGCCAACGCTGTGTCACAAACGGTCGTAGCATGCTCCGTAGGGATCGGCCGGGGCGCATGCCTCGTCCGAGGCCCCCTTCACTACGCCCCCTTTCCCCCAAAGAATGAGGTGTTGCAGACGAGAACGCGTCCCGTCGGATGGAGATTGGAATCTCCGTCCTGCTTCACACCTTGAGTTTCGCACCGACGGTCGCCGGCCGCAGGATTCGCGGTCGACTGATGTCAGGGAGGGATGCCATGCAGATTACGGAAGTTCGCGTCAAGCTGATGGGTGATGCCCAGGATCGCCTGCTCGCGTTCTGTTCGATCACGTTCGACGCATCGTTCGTGATCCGGGATCTGAAGATCATCAAGGGGGCGAAAGGGCCGTTCGTCGCCATGCCCAGCCGCAAGCTGACGGACCGCTGTCCTCGCTGCGGCAACAAGAATTACCTTCGCTCGGGCTACTGCAGCCAGTGCGGCATGCGGCTCCGCGACGACCGCGCCGCCAAGGGGCAGGACGGCCGGGCCAAGCTGTATGCCGATATCGCGCACCCCATCAACTCGGAGTGTCGCGAACTGATTCAAAGTGAAGTGATCCGGGCGTATGAACATGAGCTCGTGCTCGCCCAGCAACCAGGTTACATCTGCCGTTACGACGAGTTCGACGACAGCATGATGGACGAGTTCCACGAGTGGGCCCAGGACGAGCTGCGCCCGGCGGCCGGCTCGGCGACTCTTCCCGCCGCAGCGTCATCAGCCACAAGACGAGGCGATCCTTACCGCCGGATCGATACTCCCGGCCCTCAGGCGACGCCCGGCCCCCACGAGCCGACCGAACGGACCGGCGTTCCGGCGTCGGAGAAATTCGGAGAGGGGCTGGAAGAGTAGGCTCAGCGGGCTGGTTGACAGGCTGGGAGCTGGCAGGACTGAATCGGCCTGCCCGCGACCGGCTGTCAACGAACCACGACCCGCAACCTACTTCACCGTGACCTCGCGGCGGGTGATCTCCTTGCCGTCGATCTTCAGGACGAAAGCATAAGTTCCGGGGGCGAACCGCTCGTCGAACTTGTGGTAAATGCAGGCCCGCAGCTTCTCGCGCGGCACAATCAGTCCGTCGCGGACGACGACATGGTTGTCGGCGTCGTGAAGGTCGACTTCGATCCACATGTCATGGTGAGGCGGCTCGAGGCTGCACTGGATGATCGCCGTTTCCCCGATGCGGAAGTCTGACCGGCGATCGACGAGGGTCTCGCCATAGGTTTCGGTGCCGATGTCGAAGCCCGCGACGGCGTCGGTCGGCAGGATCGACTGGTCATTCCGCAGCAGCTGGGCAGCTTCCTCGTCAGTGAGGGGGGTGAGCGAATAGGGGCCTTCAGGGCGGGCTGTCCCGAAGACATCCGCCCGCCGCTCGATCTCTACTGCCACGACGGCGCACGCCGACACGCACACTGCCGTCGCCGCGGCCAGCTGCGGCACTCCGAACCATCTCGGACGGATCGCGTCGAGACGCCGCCACGGCCAGAGCATCCCGTCCTGGGCTGCCGCGAAGGCCACGGGGAAGACTCGGCTGAGCCAGGCCCGCAGCGCCAGGTATTCGTCTTCGTCGAAGAACGCGAGGTAGAAGGCGACGTAGAGCGTGGGGAAGAGCCACAGCCCCAGGGTGAGGAACGTCATGAGGTGGAAGGTCGCCCCGATCAGGAGGGCGACATTCCGCGCGGTCCCCCGCCAGCAGCTGAACAGGAACGAGACTTCCCAGATGATCGTGATGTATCCCATCGCGACGAGCAGTCCCGGGTAGAGGGACAGATACTCGCCGAGCGGGTTCGAGAAGTTCGTGTTGGTCATCATCCAGTACGCCATCAGGTCGCCGCTGAAGTAGCCAGGCGTGTGCATCTTCGTGGCGGCCGCTCCCATGTAGACGATCCCCAGGAAGATCTGGATGAGCCGCCGTGGCCAGACGGAAGAGGTCCGCGGCAGGATCCGTCCCGGCGATTTCCCGCGCTGCAGCCAGGCGTCGACCGACCACAGGCTCCCGCAGTCCGAAAGAGCGAGGAGAAACAGGACGTGGGCCGAGATTATCGTGTACTTGGTGACGGTGCTGATCGAGTCGAGGAACCCGAAGTAGACGTTGAGCGTCATCGCCACCAGGAGCGAGCACCGGGTGAACAGACCGGCGGACGCCGTCAGGAAGCTGACGAGATAGACGGCGTAGAGGGCCACGGCGACCGTCGCGCCGGGGACCATCCACGCGGGCCACTGATGTCCGAAATTCTCCCACAGCGGCGCGGGAGCCCCGTCGGACGAGTAGAGCTCGCGGATCCGCAGGGCCCGATGGGCGGCCGGAAGAAGGAGCAGCAGCGGCAGGATGATTCGCAGAAGGCAGAGACCGAACGGGACCTCTTCACGGCTGAAGAACTGGTCGGCCCGGCGGAGGAGCGAGGGTTGCGGCATCGTGCCACCTGCGAGGGAGATTGTTCGTGGGAGAGAGAATGGACGGACGGGCGGAACTGGCATCACGGAGACTCAGCGGACCGGCTGCGGAGGTCCCCGGCTTAACGCGGGACCGCCATCTCCTCGAAGGAGGCCTGCTGGATCTGTCGCCCGTTCCCGGTGAGGTTCTCGATCGTCAGATACGGCTTGGCGCGGACCATATCGTCCCGAAGCCGCGGGTTGTTCACGAGGGCGTTGTGTGCCAGGACGTTCGTCCAGGCTGCGTGTCGCGCTTCGAGAGTTCCGTCGGGTGCACAGGTCGCAATGACGTGGTAGTAAGAGTGCTTGATCTTCGGGTCTGGGGTCCGCTTCGCCCAGATTTCGTCGGCAAGGTTGAACCGCTTGGGCCAGGCTTCTTCGACAACGACGATCCGCTGAATCGGCTCGTGCTCGGTGTTCCGCAGGGTGTTGTAACCGCTCCGGCCGTTGTGCAGGCTGAAGACGTCGTAGTCACGGCGGCTCGCCGAACCGAAGGGAACGAAGTCTCCCCATGGCGGCGAGGCGTCATACCAGGTTCCGCTGTCCCCCTGGGCGAGAATGTGCTTCCTCGTTTCCCAGGCGTTCCAGCCGCAGTACATGTCCCAGACGATGAAGTACATCCCGATGTGATCGTGCGCCCGGTGGTTCAGCGTGTGCCGGGCCAGTCCGAACAGCAGGACACCGATGTAGGTGACAATCGCGAGGTAACGCCCGAATCGCCGCATGTCCGGCCTCCTTGCCGAAATCGGGACACGAAGCGGCCGGACCGCGCCGACCGCCGGTCGACGTTATCTGCAAAAAGTGCCGATTGGGGCAAGAGGAGTCTGATGGGGAGCTGTCAGCCGTCAGCATTCAGCAAACAGCCGGGCCCGCCATGACCGGTCGCTGGCAGCCGAGAGCTGACGGCTGTCCGCAGACGGCTCAATGCGCCGGGTGGTCGGCCGAGTCGTCCGAACTGGGTAGAAAGCTCAGGATGATGAGAGCCGCGGTGGTCCCCAGGGCTGCCATCACTTCCCGGCCGAGGCCCGCGGAGACTCCGATGGCCGTTGCGAAGTAGAGACTCGCGGCCGTCGTCAGGCCCCGGACGCGACGCCGCTCCGAATCCTTGAGGATCGTTCCCGCACCGATGAACCCGACTCCCGCCGCCACGCCCTGGATCACCCGGCTCAGGCTGTCGCCGGTCACTCCCGTCTGCTGCGGCGCGATGACGAAGAATGCGGCCGCGAGCGACACGAGAGCGTGCGTTCGGATCCCCGCTTCCTTCCCGCGGTGCATCCGCTCGCTGCCGATGATTCCCCCGAGCAGCGTGGCCACGACCGTCCGTCCGAGGACCTGGCCGGTCTCTCTTCCGCCCGGAATCCGAAAATCGTTGGCGAGGCCCTGCCACAGGTCGTGAAACCACTCGTTCATCGGCGAGGGGCCTCCACGGCGAGCGGATAAGTCCGACTCCGCGCGGAGCGTCCGTCGGAAGGAACCGGCTTGTCGGAATTCTTGAGAGGTGCGGACACGCACCCAGATTAGGTGCAGCACTTCCCCGCTGCCACCGTCATCGGGCGTTCACCAGCTTTCAACGCGGAGATCGCGGGCAGGACGCCTCATCTGGCCGCGGGCGTTGTCAGTCCGACGCCTTCAGCGCGTCTTTCGGAGGCTCGAGGGCCTTCCCCGTGAGGGCGATCTCGATCGGCGGTCCCGGTTCGTCCGGAAGCGTCTGCTTGAGCTTGCTGTCGGTGTTCGCGTCTTTGGGCAGGTACTGAAACTTGACCGGAACCGGGTTCGGGATCCGCTCGGTTGGCGGCGGAGTTCCGATCTCCTTCTCTGCGACGACACTTACCCCCTTGATCCCCGGAGTCGATCGGATGGTGAACTGACCATTCTCGACCGGTGCCGCATCCGCCTTCCCCTTGTCGGAGAAGAACGTGACCGTGCCGGAGGGGAGAGGTTCGCCGTTCCAGGTGACCTTGCCGGGATACGACTTCTTGCCGTCGGAGGGAGCTCTCCCGCCACATCCGGACGCAATGATCAGCAGGACGGCAATCCAACGTCGTGACGATTCCATGATTTCAGTTCCAAGCATGGGCCGGGCTCTCGGGATCCCTCCGGAATAGGTCCAGGGTATCTTCAGACCAGGCCTCACTGAGGACGGTGGCTGGCCGAGTGACCGAGTGCACGAATGGCGAATGGATCCTCGTTGGTATGATGCCGAAGGAGACTCCATTAGAAGTCGCCGACGCGTAGGCCGTCGCTCCGGCCCGCGAGGGCACGGAAGGTGTCGCCGTCGATGTTGTCGCCAATGAAGCGGACGGAACCGTCGCCAAGGGTCACGTT
>JAEYWB010000462.1 GCA_023429275.1 Planctomycetota bacterium | reverse complement strand
GGCTCGGAGATGTGTATAACACACACACCCACGCCCGGTCTGGTTTCAGAACTGGGGGACGGACCACGGCAGCGATCCGAGCAATCTGAAGCGGGCGCTCGACAGGGTGCGGGCCGAGCGCGGCGAGGCCGGGTATGCGAAGTTCAAGGAGAGGATCCTGTTGTCGTCGGACAACCAGTTCGGCGAACACACGACGGAGCTCTCGCCCCCCTGGCGGTTCTGGATCCAGCCGGCGCGGCCGAAGCTCGAAGGGGCTTTCATGTACCATCGCTTCGGCCCGCTCACGGCCACGGCGGGGGGCTTCGATCTCGACCGCGACGCGCGGACCGGACATGGCCCGCTTGGCGCTCTCTATCCGACCAACACCAACATCCGCCAGAAGGAAGGGGACAGCGCTGACTTCCTCTACCTCATTCCCACCGGGATGAACGACCCGATGCAGCCCGGCTGGGGGAGCTGGGCGGGACGGTTCGGCCCCCGCGACGACGAACAACCGCCGAAACCGGGCTGGTACTGGGCGAACGTCCGCGACAGCTGGCAGGGAACAACCAACCGGGACAACGTCCTCAAGCGCTGGGCGGCCGACCTTCAGAACGATTTTCGTGCGAGGCTCGACTGGTGCGTCAAACCGTTCGCCGAGGCGAACCATCCGCCGACTGCCGTGCTCAACGGAAGCCGCCCCCGGGAGATCCTCATGCTCACCGCCGGTCCGGGCGCGAGCGTGCAGCTCGACGCCAGCGGATCGAACGATCCCGACGGAGACGCGCTCACTTACGAATGGTTCCTCTACCCCGAAGCCGGCACCTACGCGGGGAAAGTCGATCTGCGGCAGGAAGACAAGACCCGTGTCATCGTTACCCTGCCGACCGACGGGGCGGGGAAAACCATCCACGTCATCCTGGCCCTCCGGGACAGCGGCACGCCGCCGCTCGTCGCCTATCGCCGCGCGGTCCTTCAGGTGGCCGACAAACCGTGAGCCGTTTTCACAGCTTCATAAGGCACGCGTCTGACACATGAGGAAACATTATGCCCGGCTTTGATCTTCCGTATGAACCGATCCGCCGCTCCCTGTATTCGAAAGAGGACCTGTTCGCCGAATTCGATCCGGCGGACCCCGTGTCATTCAGCAGGATGACCGACTTCGCCATCTACCGGCACTTCGTGAAGGAGGGCCGCAGTGCTCCCTCCAATCCCTATTCCGGGATGATGCAGGGGCTGCATGACACCTCGATCACCCAGGCGACCGCGGCGCTCATTGCCAGCAAGAAGGTCGCGGCGACCATGGGAGGGCATAAGCTTCCCCGCAATTCGCCCACCTACCGGGATGTGGCGCTCCTGTCGAAGCGACTGACGCAGAGCGGAATTCTGATGTGCAGCGGCGGAGGCCCCGGCGCGATGGAGGCGACTCATCTCGGAGCGTCTCTCTTTAACGAGCCGGACAAGACTCTCGACGACGCCATCGGCGAGCTCGGCAAGATACCGGAGATTCCTCCCCTGACAAATATCGTGGCTGCCGACGGCGCCGTGGACGTCGCCCTCGTGCACGCGGCCCACCGATGGCTCAAGCCTGCGATCCGCCTCGCGAGATCGATTCAGGCTCCCGGCAACAGCCTCGCCATTCCGACGTGGCACTACGGACATGAACCTTCGACCCCCCTGGCCACGCACATTTCCAAGTACTTCCAGAACAGCATTCGCGAGGACGGGCTTCTCGCCCTGGCGAGCCAGGGGGTCATCTACGCCGAGGGGAAGGCGGGGACCATCCAGGAGATCTTTCAGGATGCGGCACAGAACTACTACAGGACCTTCGGACATTTCAGCCCGATGGTCCTGTTCGGAGAGAAGTACTGGAAGGAAAAGTTCCCGGTCACGCCCGTTCTCAAGACCCTGTTCGGCGAAGCGGACTACGCGAAGTATGTCCTTGTGACGGACGACGTGAACGAGGCCGCTCACTTCATCGAGGACTTCTCGCCGTGAGTTGGGGGCCCCTCCCGTCGCGAAAATGCGGTAAGACCTGTTCACCAAAGGCTTCCAGAATCGGCCACAGCTTGCGGCCGAGCGGATGGATGTCGACGGCGTCATAGCCGAGCGCGGCGTCCTGCTGCAGCCAGCGAGGCGCTGCTGGAGATCGGCCGAGACCCGCAGCCGCGACGCGACCTCCTGGCAGGAGACTCGGGCCGTGGCTCGTTCGAACGCGCCGGGGGTCGCCAGGTCTCTGAGTTCCTGGCCGCTCAGGACAGCTTGCGGCCATTCGTCCCGGGCGATCCGCATCGCCTCCTCTTGCGTCGCGGGAGCGATGTGCGCCTGCCTGAAGGCCAGAATGCAACAGCGACTGTTGATGCGACTTGGGCACTGACTTGTCTCTCTCTCTGGACTGATACAGGATGGGATTCCTGACTTCGCTGTCAGGGTTTTCCTGACACGCCTGTGATGCGGCAGGCGTCTTCCGACGATCGACAAGTGAGTTATGTACTTCAAGTTTCAGTGCCCGCACTGCCAGCGTTCGCTCAAGGTCAGCCAGGATCGAAGCGGCAAGAAGGTTGCGTGCCCCTACTGTCATAACTCTCTCACGGTTCCGGAGTCTCCGGCCGAGGCCGCCGGCCAGGGGGAGTTCAACTGGAGCTCTCTGGAGAATTCCGCGGGAGGAGGCGCCTCCTCCGGGGCTGCAGCGCGAGCGACGTCGGCAAAGCCACGCAGCGGTTTGCCGACGGGGTCGGCTCGCAGCCACGCTTCCGACGGAAGCGACGTCAGCCTCGTAACCAGCGGAGCCATCGGCTTCGTCTGTGCGTCGCTCCTCTTCGCCGTGCTCTATCCGTTCCGCACCGTCCGGTTCGGGGGGATGTTCTGGGACAGCTTCTCCATCAACTTCCCGACGACCCTGCTGATGTTCTGGTCGTTCGCCATCCTGATCCTCAAGTGGCGGCGGCTGACGAGGCAGAAGTCGGCGATGCTCCTCGACCTTCTGCCGACGGATATCTCGCAGGAGATCACGCTGCAGTCGCTCGACCGGTTTCTCGCGCACATCGACAGCCTCCCTCCCGATGCGCAGGAGAGCATCCTGGTCAACCGTGTCCGCCGCGGCATCGAGCACTTCCGCGTGCGGAAGAGTGCTGCCGAAACCGTGACCATGATGGAATCGCAGTCGGCGATCGACGCGAGCAACGTCGCCGGCAGTTTCACGATCATCAAGGTCTTCATCTGGGCGATGCCGATCCTCGGGTTCATCGGCACCGTCATGGGGGTGAGCAGCGCGGTGAGCGGTCTTTCGGCAACGCTCCAGAGTGCCAATGACATCTCGGCGGTGACCGAGTCGATGAAGGGGGTCTTCGGCGGGCTGGGAGTCGCCTTCGACACGACCCTGCTGGCGCTCGTCATGAGCATGGCGGTGAAGATCCCGACGTCCGCCATGCAGAAGAGCGAGGACGGCGTCGTCACGATCGCGGACGAGTACTGCAATGAGAACCTCCTGCGCCGGCTGAACGACAATCAGGATGTCGCCGATCGCGGCGGCCCTCCCGACGCGCGAGTCTTTCGGGAAGCGGTCGAAGCGGCACTTGGAACACACCACGCCGAGCTCGAGAACTGGATGAAGAAGCTCGACGCCATCGGTGCGAAGTTCTCCACCCAGATTGCCCAGGGGTGGGAGGACGTCAACCGCCGGATGCAGGAGCGTCATGAGAAGGACGAACAGACCGCCGCGCAGTTTCGCCAGCAGTCTCTCGAGCACGCCGGCCAGCTCGGGCGCGAGCTCCAGGCCCTGACCTCCGCGGCCGGAGAGATCCAGAAGCAGCTTTCCGCAACAGCCACCCAGGCGGTCGCGGTGCAGAAGGACTTCGAGCGGTCGCTGGGCGAGTCGACCGGAAGCCTTCAGACGGCACTCTCGACCGTCGAGCGCGGCGTCGTCGCTCTCGGCGGCGTTCTGGAGTCGCTGGGAGAAAAGCAGGTCCTGGTGCAGCAGGTCGAGCCCCCGCGCCGCTGGTGGTTCGGGCGCAAGACCAACGGCGTCGGCTGAACCGTCCTCCTCCTTTTCCACAACGTCCGCCATGGCCAGACGCCCTGTTCCCGAGGAAGACGATGTCTCGCTCTTCCCGTTTCTCAGTATCGTCGCGTCGATCATCGGCGTGCTGACGCTGATGATCGCCTCGGTCACGCTCGGACAGATGAACGACGGCGGAGCGAAAGAGGTCGTCGCGAATGCCCAGGAGATGCAGCGCCTGCAGAAGGAACTCGCCGAGTCCGAGGATCTGATCCGCGAGCTTTCCGTGAAGCTGACCGCAGACGAGGCCAAGCTTCTCAAGGAGAGCACCCGGCGGCAGGAGGAACTGGTCAAGTCTCGCTCCGAGCTGGACGCCCTGATTCGCGACCTCGCGGCAACCCGGAAGAAGGCCGACGAGCAGAAGGCGATCCGGATCGTCATCCCCGAGATTCCCGAGGGACAGCGGGAAACCGTCGCCGACATGCAGGCGCAGCTCGGCTCGATCCGTGAGAGGCTCGCCGTCCTGACGAAGGACCTCAATGCCCGGAAGACCGACATCGAGGCGGAAGTTTCGGTTCTCCCGAGCGGCTCGGGACTCAACGTCAAACCAAGCTTCATCGAATGCCAGAAGGACGCCATCGTCCTGCATACCGAGGCGGAACCGCTGCTGATCCGGACCGCCGAGGTTGTCGCCAACCCGAAGTTCATCGCCCTGCTGGAGAAGGTCGCCAACGGGCGCAATGAGGTGGTGATCTTCCTGATTCGCAGCGACGGCCTCGGCACCTACCGGACGGTGAAGGCCCTGTGTGACGCCCAGGAGGTCCGCAACGGCAAGCTTCCGGTCGTCGGGCACGGGCGTCTCGACCTCAGCCACTTCCGCAAACAGGAGGCGACTCCGAAATGAAACGAGCCCCGAAACCGGAAGAAGACGACGGCGGCGGGCTCGATTCGCTGCTGGACACGATGACCAACGTCCTCGGCATCCTCGTCCTCGTCATCGTCACGACCCAGCTGGACGTCAAGGACGCCGTCGAGCGGATCGCCGCGTCCGATGTCGTTCAGCCTGAAGCGATCGAGGCGGCCCGGCAGAAGCTCGCCCTGACGAAGGACCAGGCGGACCAGATTCGGGCTCGCCTCGGAGCGGCCCCCGCCGTCGACGCCGGAACGGTCGAGGTCGAGATCGACAGTCTTCGCCGCCGTCTCGACGAGACGCGCGCCTCGCTCGCCGAGTCGACGAAAACCGCCAATGAGTTCGCCCTTCGGGTCGAACAGGACAAGAAGAAGCTGGCGGCCGCGCAGAAGCTGCTGAAGGATCTGAAGGAGACCGAGCCGAAGCGGATGGAGCTCAAGACCGATCTCGAGAAGGCGCTGAAGGAGGAGGCGCGGCTCAAGGCGATGCTCGACCGGACACCGGCCCAGAAGGCTCCCCCTCCGAAATCGGTGACGTTGCCCGACCCGCGACCGGCTCCCGAAGGGGCCCGGCCGGTCACGTTCCTCTGCGCCGGGAACGAAGTCTACCCG
>JAEYWB010000326.1 GCA_023429275.1 Planctomycetota bacterium | reverse complement strand
CTCTAACCTCTAACCACTCACCTCTAACCTCCTTTGGACGCCCGCTCCGGCCTTGCCTCAACTCCCCCTCTGCGGCAAAATGCATCGCTCGCGGCTGATGCGTCTCTGGCTGTGAAATTCGGCGACTTCCACGTTCGGAAGGTCGCTTCCTGAATTGAGCCCTTTCATGCCGATGCCGTTCTTCTCCGGTGGTCCCCTGTCGCGCCGCGACCTGCTCTGGCACGGTTCGGTCGGTGTGGGGGCCTCGATGCTCCCCGGACTCGTTCAGGCGGGGGGCTCTTCCGGCTTCGTCCCGAGTGAAACCAAGAAGGCGGAATCCGTCATCTTCCTCTGGATGGGAGGGGGAGTGACTCAATTCGAGTCATTCGATCCCAAGCCTGAAGCTCCCGAAGAGATCCGCGGAACGCTCGGTGCGATTTCGACGAACGTCCCGGGGGTGCAGTTTGGCGAGGTGATGACCGAGCTGTCGCGCCGGGCGGACGACCTCTGCGTGGTGAGAAGCTTTTCGCACGACAGCAACGACCACCTGCTGAGCCAGGCCTACACGCTCTCGGGCCGCAAGGTGACGATGGCGCAGCTGTTCGCCGAGCCGAACATCGGGTCGATCGTCTCCTACCTCAACGGTCCGCGGAACGGTCTGCCGGGCTACATCGCCGTGCCGGGGATCACCCGCCCCGGCCCGCCGCCGTACATGCTGTTCGTCGGGGGATGGCTCGGGAACGGTTACGCCCCGTTCTGCGTCGGAGGTCTCCCCGATCAACCCGACTTCACCGTGGGGGAAAAGTCCGCCAATCCCTCCCCCTGGAGTGACGAGGACCTGCAGCCGCGCGAACTCCTTCCGCCGGCGGGGCTTTCCGGTCAACGGCTCGGCCAGCGGCTCTCGCTCAGGGAACAGATCGACGGGACTCTCCGTCAGCTCGAGCGGTCACAGCGCGAGACGGTCCTCGGCGATCAGTACGACAACGCGATCCGTCTGCTGACGGCTCCCGAGGTCCGCTCCGCGTTCGACGTCGGTGCCGAATCCGACCCGGTCCGTGACCGATACGGCCGGACGAAGATCGGCAAGCGGTGCCTCATGGCCCGTCGGCTGGTCGAGGCGGGAGCCCGCTTCGTGATGGTCGACTACGGGTACGACCCCGAGTACGGCAACCTGTGGGACATCCACAACGTCCCCGAGCAGAAGTTCCCGCATGTCTCCGAGATGGTGAAGCGGGGCTACAACGTCGCCGGCATGGATCGGGCCTTCGCCGCCCTGATCGGCGACCTCAAGGAGCGGGGACTTCTCGAGACGACTCTCGTGGTCTACCTGACCGAGTTCGGACGGACCCCCAAGATCAACAAGGGGGGCGGCCGCGACCACTGGGGAATGTGCGGGTCGATCTTCTTCACCGGCGCCGGCGTGAAGCGCGGCCAGGTGATCGGCGGCTCGGACGCCCAGGGGGCCTACCCGACCTCGACACCGTACTCACCGGCCGACGTCGCGGCGACGATCTACCACGCCCTCGGTATCCCGCTCGACACGCGCGTTCCGGACATGCAGGGCCGTCCGCACTCCGTGCTCGACGAGGGAGCGGTGATCCCGGGCGTCTTCGCTTGAGGGGACGTTTCCTCAGGCCGATTCGAAAGAGAGCCTCTTCGACGAGACGCACCAAAAGCGAGCGTCTGTCTGGTCTCGAGCCGCTTCCGGCAACTCAGTCCGCCAGGCGGACGTTCACTCGCGAGCCGAACGGCAGCTCCGGCCAGGGGAGGCCGCTCGGTTCGACATAGACGATCACCACCGGATCGGACGCCGTCCGATCGGTTCGCGGCTCCGCCTGCGGGGCGATGCTGTAGACCCGTCCCGTCCGGACGATGTTGCCGGGGAACGTCAGCTCCACCTCGCCGTCGATCTTGACCTGCGCGATCGAGGTCGAGGGGACTTCGACCTTGAGGAACCGTTTCGCGTCGTCGAGCAGTTCGACGAGCGGCATCCCGGGCTCGACACGGTCCCCTTCGGACACGCGATAGACACCGACCCGCCCGATCGCCGGCGAGAGGACGGTCAGCTGGTCGCGGCGGGCGGTCAGCTTCGCCAGCGAATCCTTCGCGCGAGACAGGTTCGCCTCGGCCGCTTCGACTCCCACCTTGCGGCGGATCCGGGCCGGCAGGTCCTTCGCAACCTTTTCGAGCTGCTTGATCTGCTGATCGCAGATTTCGACCTGTGCCGCCGAGACGTCCGCGGCGTTCGACGCCGTCTCCATCCGGAGCGCGGTATTCATCCGCTCGGCGTCGGGGATCCGCTGATCGAGAATCATCGAGCGGAACAGCACGTCGCCGTCGTCGAACATCGCGGTCTCGTTCGACGCGAGGACGTCCGCCAGCATGTTCTTGCGAAGCTCATAGTTGAACTTCTCTTTCAGGTAGCCGGCCGAGCGGAGCTTCACCTCGCAGATCTGCGCGACGAGGTCTTTCTCACGCCACTCGATTTCGAGGTCGGCGTCGGCGATCGCCTTCTTCAGCCCCTGTTCGAGACTCGCGACCAGTTCGCTCTGCTCCTCGATCTTCTCTTCCAGTTGCGGATCCGAGAGGCAGACCAGGGGCCGGCGGAGCGTGACGTCCGTCCCTTCGGGGACAAGCCGGCTCGAGACAAGTCCGAAGCGAGTCGCGCAGACCTGCGTCGTGCGGGCCTCGAGATACCCGGGGAACGAAGGGGACGCTCCGCCGCGGACCCACCATGCGGCCACGCCACCGGCGAGAAGTGCCAGTGTGCATGCCAACGCGACCGGGAGCCGCGATGCGGACTGATCGTTCGGCACAGGAGTGGTCTGGTGGGACATGCGGCGTCTGAAGTGTGCGGGACGCGCTCCGGTCAAAGGGTTCGACGCGCATCCGTTCGCCTCATTCGGATCGGCCCGGCGAATCGGGAGAGTTTGAAGAGATGGAGTTCGCGGCGGCGAGACTCGGCAGAATCGAATCAACCGCCGCAACCTTCGGCGCAATCGACACGAGCCGTACATCCGCCTCGCCGCAAGTCTATACCCCTGTTCACGGCGAGGAGACTCGAACCATCAGCCGTCATGCGCTGGCGAAGTCACCTCGGTCAGTCGGTCGAGTCCGCGTCCCCGGAGAAGAATCCGGGTCTCGCCGCCGGGAACAACGGCGAGCGGTGCCGGGAAGAGAACTCGCGGCGGCTCGTCCCCGCGTGCGGGCGCGAGGATCGCCAGGAGGGCCAGGGCGGCAGAGAGATGAGTGATCTGTGTGGCGGGGGAGATGGAGGGGCCGGGAGTGAGGATCGAGGAGCATGGGAACGGCAGCGATCCCCTCCGGTCGTGAATCCTGAATCCTGGACCCGGAATCCTCCCGTCCGCCGTCCCGCTCCGCGCGGAGTCAATCGGCAAACCATGCCGGCCCGGCCCCGTCCGCGAGCCGTTACGCACGGAGGAAGCCCGATTTTCGGACCATTTTCCCCAACCCCGCCAGCCGGCAGGACCGATAAACGACATACGACCGGCGCTATCGTCATCGTCTGGCCTTTGCACGGACAGGCGGCGACGGAGCGTTACGGGGATGGTGCGGACGAAGGGAAGGACTCCGATGATCCGTTGCTCAATGATCTGGGGATGTCTCCTGAGCGGATTTCTTGTCGCCACGACAGGAAACGCTCAGCAGATGGCGCCCCCGTACGGGGTCTACGGGAATCCGTCCTTTATCCCGGAAGGGGGCTGGGACGCGACGCCCCCGCACCGGCCGCACCGCGGGTGGGAAGAACCGGGCCTTCCATACGATCCCGAGCTGATTCCTCCTCTGCGAGATCGCGGCTTCCTGTACGACATCGATTCGCCGGTCGACCTGGACATTCGCGAACACCTGGCGGGCATCGGCTTCCGGCTCGAGTATCTCAACTGGACCGTCAGCAAGATGGACCGGACCCTGCTCGGCGCGCCGCTCGACGGCGTTCCCGATCCGAGCGAAGAGTTCCTCGTCTCCCTGCCGAACGGCAACATCGACACCGCATTCGTCCCGACCTCGGACAACCTCGGGGAGTGGAACAGGCAGGACGGATTCAAGGGAACGTTCGTTCTCCCGATCTGGACCGGATCGGTCGAGTCGTCGTTCTGGATTCTGGAAGACGGGGAGAACCGCTTCGACGCGACCGCCCTGGTCGCCCCGGATCCCAACTTCGCGGGTGGTGTTCCGATTCTCGTCGATAAGCCCACATTCATCGGGACCAGCCTGCTCTCGAACGGCATCCCGGGCAACCTCGTCATCCTCTACGACCAGTTCCAGGCGGCCTACACGAACCGCGTCTGGTCGGGAGACGTCAACTACTACCATCAGCTGCCGATGACGCCTCAACCCTGGAAGGTCGAGCCATCGATCGGCTTCCGGTACATGAGCTACAGCGAGTACTTCGACCAGTACGGCTACTTTGACAACCGCTACAACATCGACTCGCTCACGGGCCGCCTCGCCGTTCCCATTCAGAGCCAGATCAACACGACCGCCGTCAACAACATGTACGGCCTGCAACTCGGGATGCGGATGCAGCTCGAGTCGAAGTGGGTCACGCTCGGGGTCGAGCCGCGGGCGATCCTCGGTGTCAACAACTACTCGACCCGTGTCCGGACGAGCAACCTCCGCGACTCGGCCCTCGATCCGCTTCTCGATGACGGCGTCGTGACGTCGCGGTATAGCAACAAGGCGTTCTGGCCGGCCTTTGACCTGGGGGTCAACGCCCGGATCCACCTGACCGAATACGCCACGCTGCGTGTCGGCTACAACCTGTTCCTCATGGCGAACGTCGCCCGCGGCCCCGATGCCATCTACTACAACGACACCGGCCTCCTCAACCCGCCCGGTGTCGTGGCCAAGGACAGCAAGAACGAAGTCCTGATTCACGGCCTCTCCGTTGGCCTCGAGATGCAGTTGAGGTAGTCGAGAGAGACGCTGGAGACAGGGTGCCGGAAGACCGGGGATCAGCGTGGACCAGACGCGGATCTGACGAATCGGGTCCGCCGCCCTCCGGCGAAGCAGCCGCGTCCGACGTCCGGTTCTTTTTCCGGTTGTGTCGTCGCGATCGATTGCCCGGCCCAGGTCTTGAGACCTGATGAGCTCCACTGCGGTCACTCGGGCTCTGATTCTCAGCCCGCCGGTCCTGGTCACGGCTTCGTTCACGCCCCTCTCCATCCGAATGCAGCGCCGTCACGCCCGGACTCCCGGGTGCATCCGTTAGATGGTGGTGGTGGGTTAGAGGGTGAGGGTTTTCCAGCAGGTATGCCAGCATCCGTTGAGGTCCTGGGCGCGGAGGGCTGTGATGGCTGTCGCCC
>JAEYWB010000294.1 GCA_023429275.1 Planctomycetota bacterium | reverse complement strand
CCGGTCAGCCCCCCCCCCTCCGCGCGGAGTGGAGAAGGGGACGGCGTCCTGGCGGATTTTTCCCTGGCCGAAGGGGAGAGCGCCACGTTCGGCCTGCGGGTGATCGATCGGGAGAGCAGCGGACGCTGCCCGGGGACAAGCGAGGCGGAGCGGCGGTTCCGCGAGACCGTCGACTACTGGCATCGTTGGCTGGCCAGGTGCACCTACCGCGGCCGATGGCGGGAGATCATTCAGCGGTCGGCCCTGACGCTGAAGATGCTGACCTACGAGCCGACCGGCGCCATGATCGCCGCCCCCACCACGAGCCTGCCGGAGCGGATCGGCGGCGGCCGCAACTGGGATTACCGGTACACGTGGGTCCGCGATGCCGCGTTCATGGTCTACGCCTTCCTCCGGATCGGGTTCACCGATGAGGCGACGCAGTTCATGGAGTGGCTTTCCCACCGCTTCCACGAAGAGCGTTCGACCTGCGGCGGGCCGATGCAGCTCATGTACACGGTCGACGGCGAGATCGACCTCACCGAGTTCGAACTGCCGCACCTCGAAGGCTACCGGGGCTCGCGGCCCGTGCGGATCGGGAACGGAGCACACGGACAGCTCCAGCTCGACCTCTACGGCGAGCTGATGGACGCGGTCTATCTCCACAACAAGTACGCCCGTCCGGTGAGCTATGACGCCTGGAAACACCTGCGGCACCTCGTCGACTGGGTGGCCGATAACTGGGATCAGCCGGACCAGAGCATCTGGGAGACACGCGGGGGAAAGAAGGACCACGTCTATTCGCGGTTCATGTGCTGGGTCGCACTCGATCGGGGGCTGCGGCTTGCCGACAAGCGGTCCCTTCCCGCTCACCGGGCCCGGTGGCTGGCGGCCCGGGACGAAATCTACGAGCAGGTGATGGAGAAGGGATGGAGCGACAAGGTTCAGTCGTTCGTCCAGTCCTATGGCGCCGAGAACCTCGACGCGTCGGTGCTGCTGATGCCGCTGACGTTCTTCATGGCTCCGGACGATCCGCGGATGCTCTCGACGGTCGACGCGATCCGCCGGCCCGCCCGGCTCGGAGGTCTGGCGGCGGATGGCCTCGTCTACCGCTACGACTTTCATGCGACGCAAGACGGCCTCGAGGGGTCGGAGGGGACATTCAACATGTGCTCGTTCTGGCTGGTCGAGGCCCTGACGAGAGCCGGGCGGAGCGACCCATCGAGGCTGACGGAGGCCCGGCTCCTTTTCGAACAGATGCTGAGCTACGGCAACCACCTCGGTCTTTACGGAGAGCAGACCGGCTCCAGCGGCGAAGCTCTCGGGAATTTCCCGCAGGCGTTTACCCACCTGGCATTGATTAGCGCCGCTTTCAATCTCGATCGAGCCTTGGGAGCCGACTGATCTGAGTCGGGGGGGCCAATGCGACCTGGCCAGTCCACCGGGAGACCCTGCAAAGCGATACAGGTCGGCTGGTTTGCATTCCATGAATTGGAATGCGACGCTCTTCACATGCGGTGGGTCGACCCAACGGGTCGTTCGCCACCGGTCGGCGCGTGGCGAAGCGGGCACTGCCGGCCCAGGCCACGAATCGCCGGATCGGGCTGACGATCAGGTATTCGCCCTCGTTATCACGTGGCTGCGCTCATGGCCAAGTCCAAGAAGAAATCGGCATCCTCCTCAGCACCTGGCGGGAATAACAAGGCCGCGGGAGTCGTTATCGGCGGCCTCGCGGCGGTTGCCGTGGCCTACGTCTTTATCAGCGGCGGTCAGAACGCTCCCCCTCCTCCGCCTCCCCTCCAGCCGGTTGCCACGGCGCCGATTCCCGAGGCCGTGAACCCGGCCCCCGTCGAACCGGTGATGCCTGCTGTGCCGGAGAACAATTCCGCCGTCGCGACCCTGAAGCCGAAGGATCCGGGAATCTCGTCCCCTTCCGCGACCGATCCCGCGACCTCTTCACCGAAGCCGGGGACGGCGCGGCTCATCCCGAAGACCCCGGAGGAGATCGCCGCCGACGCCGCTGCAGCCAAGGCAGCGGCCGCCGGACGAGTCCGGCCGAAACGACGGACGGCGAACGAAGTCCAGATCACCAGCAAGACCGAAGAGGATCTCGACAGTGGTGCTCGCCCCGCCGAGCTGAGCGGGTATTCGGAGAAGCTCAAGCTGACCGGGGTCGGCTACAACGCCGAGCGAATCGGGGAATGGACCGTCCAGCCCGATCCCCTGCCGAACGGACTCCCCGAGAACAAGGCGGCGGCGAAGTTGAAAGCCCGGATCAACGCCTGGGGTTCCGACTGGTACGGGACGAACGTCCTGTTCCCCGTCGTCCCGAGCCCGTTCGTGGTCGTTGGCAGCAACACCGGCGGACGGAATTACTTCCGGGAGGTCTTCAACATCGACGCGGGACGCTCAACGGGACAGATCAAGGGAGTGCAGTTCAGTCCGCGGATCCATGCCCTCAGCCCCGACGGCAAGCACTACGCCGCAATTCTCGACAGAACGCCGCAATGGGTCGAGATCTGGGATATCCCGAAGAAGGCCCCCCTCGAACACATC
>JAEYWB010000286.1 GCA_023429275.1 Planctomycetota bacterium | reverse complement strand
CCTCTATACAACGCGCGTGCCAAAACCCCGCCTTTTCTGTCTTGCCCCAGTCCGGCCCAACGTTCACTGTCGATTTGCTCGATTTACAGGGCGACGACGACCTCCTGACACCTTGTCAGGAAAATGCCGCCGCCCAATTTGGGAGCAAACGTGCCAGATTTCTGTGAACCCTGACACGGCCGAATGCTCGGGGAAGCAGGTCGCCATGTCAGGCAAAACCCTGCCTCTTTTTCGTGCACTCGACGTTGGGGCGCCTCGCAAAGCGCGCCCGAGAATTGAGGGAGGTCAGGTTTTTCCTGTCCTCCCCGGCCAGGGAGTTGAACGGCCGCCGACTTCAATGCCCGATGACATCGAACCGCTCACTCCTGCCAACTGCGAAGCGCCCCGACACGCAGAGACGACTGGACTCACGGCAGCAAGAAGCCACCGCGGGCATCACGCCGCGCAAGTGTTGCGCGAATGGAGCAATCAAGGCCTTCGAAAGAATCGTCTGTCCAACGCGTTCAGCGGATCGCGGATGGGGCCGGAGATCCGCTCGACGACCGTTGCGCCGCATCGCCCGTGGCGTCTCAGCGAGACTCAGGCGATGAGGCTGCGCAACGTGGCCAGGTACTTCGGGATCTCGGCCCGGGGATCTGCCGGCTCCTCGTACTCGAGGACCAGGTAGCCCCGATAACCCGACTTCTTGAGGATCTCGACGATCCGTCCCAGGTCCGCCTCCTCCTTCTTCCCGCCAGGGGCCATCGCCACCTTGACCTGGGCGTTCACGGCGTAGGGGGCAATCTTCTCGAGGTCGCCATACGGATCGGCGGTCCGGAAGTTTCCGCTGTCGAAGTTGATCCCGAACCACGGAGAGGGCTTGACCCGCTCGACGATCCTCAGCAGCTGCTCGGGCGTCGCGGTGATGCCGCCGTGATTCTCGAGAGCCAGGATGACCCCTTTGCCCGCGGCATAAGCGACCGACTCGTCGATCCCGGCGACGCAACGTTCGAGGGCCGCCTCTTC
This sequence comes from Planctomycetota bacterium, assembly GCA_023429275.1. Taxonomy (GTDB): domain Bacteria; phylum Planctomycetota; class Planctomycetia; order Planctomycetales; family Planctomycetaceae; genus Planctomyces_A. The sequence goes on along the minus strand of JAEYWB010000286.1, from coordinate 2,938 downwards.
CGTCTCTCCCTTCGGAACATTCCCCGCGAAGATCCGGATGACCGGAGCCCCGACGATGGCTGCGTAGTCGATCCACTTGCGGGTCATCTCCAGCTCGAACTCCCGCTCCGGCCCGGCCACCTTGCAGAAGTCGTTGCCGATCGCGGTTCCGGAGACGTCGAGCCCGAGACGGAAACAGCGTTCCTTGAGCCCGAGGAGATACTCGGTCGTCACCTCGGCGGGGAAGTAGTAGCTCGTCAGCTCGACGGCATCGAGGTCCTGCTCGGCGCAGAAGTCGACGAAATCAAGCAGCGTCATCTTCGCCTGCGTTTTCCCGGGCCGGGGCCAGTTCTTCGGCAGCTGCGAATTGAAGGAATAGGCTGCCAGCGAGAGCTTGAAGAACGGCTTCCCGGTCCGCTTGGGAGGCTCGGCCGCCTGCAGCCGGGGGAGGCAGATCGACGCCGCCCCGGCAGAGAGTGCGGCCAGGGCCGAGCGGCGGGAGAGGGGGTGACGGAGAGGATCGCTGCGCATAGGGAAAGCTTTCAAAAGAATGCTGAACCGCGACGCGCCGGCGGAACGGGGGGCTGACACTCGGAGTCGCCGAGTGATCGGCCCGCGTTCCACCGGCGCGTCGCGGTCAAACAGTTGTGATTCAGATTTCGTGGGGCTTGATCGGCCGGTCGCGGGTAATCGTCTGCGGTCCCTTGCCCGCCCGCTTCTCGTAGACGCCATCCCCGGACTTCACGTACTTCGTGAATCCCAGCTCTCCGAGCTTCTTGTCGTCCTTCATCTTTCTGTGCATGGAGCCATCGCTCCAGCTCCCGCCGATGAAGACGGGCTGGATCACCCGGCGGACCGGTTCACCTGTTTCCGGGTGAACCGTCAGCGGCTTCTCGACGATCCGCTGCGTCACCTCAAACTGAGCTCCCCCTGAACCGTCGGGGTTCACCACTTCATAGACGTAGACCGGCATGGAATCGACTCTCTCCTGCGGCCACCCTCCCGGCTCAAGGTCTTCAGACTCCGCGCGGAGCGGCTGAGCGTTCTCGGATGGCCAGTTCTTTCAATTCTACCTCGGGCAGGGCGAGGGACAACGTGGATGTGAGGTTCTGTCCTGAAGGAGGAGCCTGAGGAACCGACAATCCGGTCTCGTCGCTCAACCCTCATCCCTGGACGCTCACGCCTTCGCCCCACGTTGATTTTGCTCCCGGGCACTCGTAATCTGGCCGGACTTCACATCTTCTCAAGTCTGTCTGCCGTTGGGAGTTCCAGATGCCTGCGCTTGGCCGTCTCGTCCCCTCCGTCCCTCCCTCTCTCCGGGGCCTTTTCCTTTTCTTCCTTTCGGCCCTCGTTTTCGCCGGATGCAACGACACGGCACCGACCGCGCCTGGCACGGCCGGTTCGCCCTCGGCGACCCCCTCCACCCCCTCGGGCGCGAAGCGGCTCATCTTCCTCACGAACGGCGAAGATCCGTTCTGGGATACCTGTAACGCCGGCTTCCAGGAAGGTGCCAAGGAGTTCCTCAAGGACACGAACTTTGTCGTCGAGTTCCACAAGAACAGCGGTGAAGCCGCGGGGCAGATCACCCGGCTGCAGCAGTACCGAACCGAGTCCGACATCGCGGGGCTCGCGATCTCGGTCTACAACCCCGACAACGCCGGTATCGCCGCGGAGATGAAGAATCTCCAGGACGCGGGGATCAAAGTGATCACCGTCGATGGCGACATCAACACCGAGCAGTTCCCCGGCCACCGTCCTTACTACATCGGCACCGACAACCTTGTCGCGGGGAAGGTCCTCGGGACCGCCGCCAGACACATCCTCGCCCATCGCAAGCAGGAGAGCGGTGCTTACGTGCAGTTCGCGGGTTCCCGCGACAACGACAACGCCCGCAAGCGGATGAACGGCTTCCAGGAAGCGGTCGGCGAGTCCTACAAGGAGCTCGACCGCATGCCGGACAACATGAAGCAAGACAAGGCCCGCGACAACGTCCGGGTCGCCATGGACAACTTCGAGAAGGACGGCCTCAACGCCCTCATCGGCATCTGGGCGTACGATGCTCCGGCGATCGCGGGAGTCGTCAAGGAACGCAAGGTCCGCGACAAGTACACCGTCTGCGTTTTCGACGCCCACCCCGGCGCAATTGCCGACATGGGCGAAGGGCTGATTGACGTGGCCGTCGTCCAGAACCCGTACGAGATGGGCCGGCTGTCGGTCAAGCTGCTGAAGGCGATGATCGACAAGGACGAAGCGACGATCAAGGAGATGTTCCCCAAGGCCGCAGGAGAACCAGGAGCCGATATCTATACGACCGGCCTGCGGGTCGTGGTGCCGAGCATCGCCGATACGCCGCTTAAGGCGGACATGTTCGATGCGAAGACCGTGGAGTTCATGGAGCTTCCGGCGTTCAAGGCGTGGCTCGACAAGTACAAGCTGATCGGTTCGTAAGTTCCGTTCCCGCTCCCGGCCCGTAACGGTTCCGCCTCGCGGCGCCGTCACGCCCTCTTCGCAGCGACCGCGCCATGGCTTCAGCTTCAAGCCCCGATCCCTCGACCAGTCCGGCTGCGCCCGTTCGCGCTCCGCGCGGCCGCTCCGGGTGGCTGCTGCGGCCTTACGAGTGGGCACTTCTCGGATCGATCCTCGTCGTCCTGGCCGTGACGGCGTTCGCGGACTCGAACCACGCCTATCTGCGGAACCCTTCGCAGTGCCTGAAGGACAACCTGCGAAACCTCGCGCCGATCACGATGCTCGCGCTCGGGGCGACGGTCGTGATCATCGCCGGGGGGATCGACCTGTCTCTGGGATCGACCGCCGCGTTCTGCGCGACAGTGTTCGTCTCGCTGACCATTGTTCTCTCCCCGGAGGCTGGCGGGACGGCCGATCCATCCCGAGGGATGCCCGCCTGGATCATTGCGACCGCCTGCGGCGGGGCGGTGCTGGCGGGGCTGATGGTCGGGAC
>JAEYWB010000265.1 GCA_023429275.1 Planctomycetota bacterium | reverse complement strand
CCCTTCAGGCCGCTCGGCATGGATCTCGACAGGCTCCAGGTCCGATGGGCCTCGCTGGACGAACGAAGGCCCCTCGGGCCGGAAGAGACACGATCAGGCCACAGCACTCAAAACCTCAGCAAATACTGCGGCTTGCCACCTTCAAAGGGCTGACCATGAGGTCGCCCTACGAGTCTCGCTTTAGGGCCACCGGAGGGTGCGCCAGGATCGACCGGAGGTCCGCGGCCGCATCGGCTGGTGACTCCGCTCCGCAGATCACGCCGCTGACGGCGACCCGCGTTGCCCCCGCCTGGACGAGCTCCGGCAGGGTCTCCGAGTTGATCCCCCCGATCGCGAACCACGGGACGCGGATCTCTCCCGCGACCTCCCGGACGTAGTCGAGCCCGGCGAACTCGCTGAACGACTTCGTCTTCGACGGAAAGCACGGCCCGACGCCGATGTAATCCGCACCGTCGAGCACCGCCTGCCGCGCCTGGCCGATGTCGTGTGTCGAGACTCCGACGAGCATCCTCCCGCCGACGATCCGCCGCGCCTCCGCCACCGTCAGGTCGTCCTGGCCGAGATGGACCCCGTCCGCTCCGACGAGGGCCGCGAGGTCCGGCCGGTCGTTCATGATGAACAGCACACCCGCTTCGGCCGTCCAGTCGCGGACGTACCTCGCCAGCGAGAGAAGCCGGCGGTCCGGGATGTTCTTCTCCCGAAGCTGGACGACGTCGACACCCCCGGCGATCGCCGCGCGGATCACGTCCCCCATGCCCCCCGGGCATTGGCCGTCGCTCACGAGCAGATAGAGCCGGCAGGCGTCGATCCGCAGGTGCCGCTCCTCCCCCGCGAGAATGGCCCGTTCCAGCGTGTAGACCTGGTACCGAAGCTGGCCGATCTGGGCGGCACTTTCCGGATCGACGAGCTTGCCGAACTCCTCGAGCGAACGGAGGGATTCCTCGACACGTCGGCAGTTGGCCCGCAGGACATCCGCCATCGAACCTCGCCGCATTTCGGACGAGGTGTGGATCCGGACGCCGACGTCGTTCTGCGTATCCCGGACCGCGAGGGCCGCGTCGATGCCGAGCCGCCGCGAGAGAGTCGCGAGCTCGTGCCGGATCTCCTTGAGAAGCCGCGTCAGGCCCGGGTCGTCGCGGGTGAAGCGGACGTAGTCCTCCAGCACGCGGAGCCCTTCGCGGCAGCGGTTGAATGACGCATCGAGAAGCCGCTGCTGCACGACGCCTTCCGTGATTGCCGGCTCGAACGTCCGGAGCCGGACCTCGGTCGCGAGCTTGTCGGTGGTCCGGTCCTCCTGGGGCGAGAACGGGCGCGCCAGCTCGGCAACGCGCACGCCGAGCTCGGCAAGCCGCTCCGCCAGGGCGTTTTCCGCCGCGAGGACTCCCCGCAGGAGGTGTTCGGTGAGGATTTCGCTGCCGGTCTGTTCCGTCACCGCCTGCCGATGAGCCTCGTCGGCAATCTCGAGGAAGAGCGCCGTCCGGGGGAGAGGCTTCTGCCCGCTCGATTCAGCCTCTTGAGGCGGGGGGGCCTGGTGCCCGACGGCCGCACTGAGAATCTCTTCGGTCACCCCCGCCCGGGCGAGGAGGTCGGCGGCGCGGCTCTCGTCGAGCCAGAGCGCCCAGAGGAGGTGCACTCCGGAGAGAGACTCGGCGTCCGGAGCCATCCGGAGGGCGACATCGATGACCCGGAGGGTCCCCTGGGAAAACTGGGAGCGAATGTCCATGAGCCGGGATGGGCGGAGGGGGGAGGCGGATCGTCGGGCGAGGGGAGTTTGACTCCGCGTGGCGACGACAGGCCAAACCGCCCACGATAGCATCGAGAGAGACCCTGCAACACGTCACCGATCCAGGCATCTCCGATGCGTCTCCTGACGACACTCCTCTTCCTCGGAATTGCAAACGCTTCGTACGGACTGGAGTTCGGTCCGGCGGAGGCGTTTGAGAAGCACTCGTTTCAGGGAGAAGGGGTCACGCTCCCCTATCGCCTTCTGAAGCCGGCGAAACTCGAGCCGGGCAGGAAGTATCCCCTCGTCCTCTTTCTGCATGGGGCGGGCGAGCGCGGGACTGACAACGACAGGCAGCTCGTCCATGGCGTGAAGACCTTCGCCAGCAAGGAGATGCAGGAGCGCTATCCCTGCTTCGTCGTCGCGCCGCAGTGTCCGGAGAAGACGATGTGGGTCGACATTCCCTGGGATTCCCCGCAGCCGAAGATGCCCGAAACCCCGAACGCCAACCATGTCACGCTCATCGCCCTGCTCGACCAGGTCGAACAGGATTTTCCGGTCGACACGAACCGCCGCTATGTGACGGGGCTCTCGATGGGGGGATTCGGGACGTTCGAGATGGCGGTCCGGCATCCGGACCGGTTCGCCGCCGCGGCCCCGGTTTGTGGCGGAACCGACCTCAGCCGTCTGCCGGCGGCGTCGAAGCTTCCCTTCTGGATCTTCCACGGAGGGAAGGACACGGTCGTCCGGGTCGAGCGGTCGCGCGAGGCGGCCGAGGTCCTGAAGAAGGCCGGGGCGGGGCCGCGGTACACCGAGTATCCCGATGTCGCCCACAACAGCTGGAGCAAGGCGTACGCGACGCCGGAGCTCTATGAGTGGCTCTTCGCGCAGAAGCGTTCGGCCCCATGACGGCGCCGGTCTCACATCCCCACGCTGATCAGACGAAGAGCTCGGTCCCATCGGGACGAGCCCTTTCGGCCGGGGAATTGGCTGCCGAAGTCAAACGTACTGCCGCGGAGCAGGGCTTCACGCTGAGCGGGATCGCTCCGGCGGTCGCTCCGGCCGGTCTGGGGCACTTCAAGGAGTGGCTCAGCGCGGGGTATGCGGGAGAGATGCACTATCTGCCGCGGCGGGAGGCGGCGTATGCCGACCCGACTTCAGTCCTGTCGTCGGTCAGGTCGATCGTGATGGTGGCGATGACGTTCCGGAGCGAGGAGCGCGCTCCGGCGTCGTCCGGCACCGCGCAGGTCTCCTGCTACGCATGGAACGAGGCTGACTACCACACGCTTCTTCGGGAGCGGCTCCGTCCGGTCGCAGATGTTCTCCACACGCACCGCCCTGGCTGCCGGACCCGGATCACGGTCGACACGGCGCCGATCCTCGAGCGGGATTTCGCCCGGCTTGCGGGGCTCGGCTGGTTCGGCAAGAACACGATGCTGCTCAATAAGCGGCACGGCAGCTTCTTCTTCCTGGCGGGCCTTCTGACCGATGTCGAACTCCCGCCCGATGCGGCGCACGAGACGTCGCACTGCGGCACCTGCACCCGCTGCCTCGACGCCTGCCCAACCGATGCGTTCGTGGCTCCCTACGTGCTCGACGCCCGAAAGTGCATCTCGTACCTGACGATCGAGCTCCGTGACGATCCGATTCCGGTCGAGCTGCGACCAGGTCTCCAGGACTGGGCCTTCGGCTGCGACATCTGCCAGGACGTCTGCCCGTGGAACACGAAGGCCCCACGAACCGGGGACGCCGCCTTCCAGCCTCGCGCGGACTTGCGTCCGCTCGACGCGGTCCGCGTTCTGGGCCTTTCGGGGGAGGAGTTCGACCGGGAGTTCGGCAAGACACCGCTCTCGAGGCCAGGACGTGCGGGGGTTCTCCGGAACGCCGCGATCGTTCTCGGCAACCAGCGTGATGAAACGGCCGTCCCCGCGCTGCGTCATGCGCTCCAAGACACGGACCCCCTCATCCGCGAGGCCGCAGCGTGGGCGCTGGATCAGATCAGAGGCGTCGAGAAGGAAGAATGACTCGCGCTGAAAGAGTTGCGGTCAGGATCCCAGGTTCCCCTCGATCGTCCCGGGCTCTCCGCGACACGATTACTGCAAATGGACTCCGTAACCTTGGCACAGCGTATTTCTGCACAGGCATTCAATAGTTCTTCAGCGTCCAGCCCCGGTCACCAGGCCTGACGTCCCTCGACCCAGCGTGCGGCGAGCCAGTACCAGCACGCCGCCAGGCACAGGAGAAACGCAACGACGAAAAATCTCGCCTCGCGAAATCCATAAGTGGCAGATCCCGCGGCCAGAAGGAGTGAGAAGCCCATATAAAGTCGAGCCGCAGACATCAAGGGGACTTTCCAAAGTCCGAATCTGACCCACATCGGCCATAGACGGCGATCCTGACTCATGCGGCGGCCCCTTAGCGATCTGTCATGGATCAGCCCCCTGATCCGGATTTGGCGACTGCTGCCTTTACCACGGGCGAATGTAAATCTGGTTCCTCCAGGTCGGAGGGCAGCCGAAGCCCGTGCCGTAGAAGCTCATGTCACCCGAAGACAGGAATCGATCGGCCCCGAACAGGTCCCGGTACGGATCGGATCGTCCCCGGTCAGAGTCGGCCCCGAAGTCGATCCGCGGAGTCTTCGTCCGATAGACCGGAACGACGAACCCGGGGCTGAACGGTGTTCCGAGCCCCAGTCCCGACGGCGTTCCGAATCCCAGGTTCGGGGATGTCCCTCCGAAAGTTGGCGAGAGGAGGCCATAGGAGGGAGACGAATAGGTGTAAGGCGAGTACGTGAAGCCGCGAAACGACGAACCCGAGCCGTATCCGGACGGGATGCCGCCAGGGAATCCCGGCGACGAACCGCCGCTGTACAGGCCGCTGTTCCCGAAGTAGCCGCCAGGAACACCATAACCGTATTGGGCTGATGCGACGGACCCCCACGCTACCGCACCAACCAAGGTGAGCAGAACGATCCCCTTCATGATCCGCCTCGCTGTCCGGTCTCCTATCGTCGGCCCTCGCCCTGATTATATCCTCCCTCATTCCCCGGTCGACTACGGCATCCCCGGGAGTCAGAGGCAGCAGAAACCGGCGGCAATGCGACGTCCCCGTCAGCATATTGGCCGGCAAGAGTCAGTGAGGGGTTCCCGGTGCGCCCGTCGTGGTGAGAAATCGAACGATGGTCGAACCGGACGCCAGCGAGTGCCGGCTAGGCTCTGTTTGAAAACTGATCTTCCGCTGGTCGGGCCATTACTGGATGCTGGGCGTTGTTGACCCAGGGAGGGACCAGCGATGCGGCATGCGTT
>JAEYWB010000253.1 GCA_023429275.1 Planctomycetota bacterium | reverse complement strand
CTCCTCAACGAAAAGGAGTTCGACCGTCTCGCCGACGAATGGCTCGCCGCGGGAAACGACTCGGCCGAGGGGGAATCGTTCGTCCGGCACCTGATCGGCGCAGGCAAGCTGACCGACTTCCAGGCGTCCGCGGTTCTCGCGGGAATCCCCGGGCCGTACATGCTCGGCCCCTACCGCGTCAGGGCGTTCCTGGCTGCCGGCCGGCTCGGCAACGTCTTCCAGGCGACGCATGTCGATTTCGGGCAGCCCGTGGCGCTCAAGATCTTCTCCCCCTCCCTGAGCCGGGATCCGGAGCGCCTCGCCCGGCTCGGGCGCGAGGCCCGCGTCGGCGTGCTGGTCGACAACCTGCATGTCGTCAAGACGTTTCAGGTCGGCAAGGTGGGCGAAGTCCCGTTCATCGCCCTGGAAGAGTTGAACGGTGAAACGTTGCAGCAGCGGCTCGACCGTGTCGGCTCCCTCCCGTATGCGGATGCCTGCCGGCTCATCTCCCAGGCGGCCTGGGGACTCGACTACCTGCATTCCCAGGAGATCGTCCACCGCGACATCTGCCCCGCCAACCTCTGGGTGACGACGGGGGAAATCGTGAAGATCATGGAGTTTGGCGCGGCGCGGGACGCCCTCGCCTACCTCGACTCGCTCGGCGATGACGGGATCACCGGGGTCGGAGCGGGGGCGGAGCTGACGATGCGTTCGGGTGGCGATGAGCCGCTCGGCCACTATCCCTACATGTCGGCGGAACAGGCCAAGTCTCCGGAGTCGGCGAACGTCTCGACCGACCTCTACAGCCTCGGCTGCACGCTCTACCATTGCCTGACCGGCCAGGTCCCCTTCCCCGATCGGAACCCGGTCAAGCAGATGCTCCGGCACGCGACCGAAGCCCCGCGGCTCCTTGGGGAGTTCGCGGCGGACATCCCGAGCGAACTGCAGGAGATCGTCTCGCGACTCCTCGAGAAGGACCCCAGGAAGCGGTACGACTCCGCGGAGGATGTCGCCACGGCACTCGAGGCGTTCGAGCCGGAGACCCGCACGCTGCAGGCCGAGCCGGTGAACGCCGAGTTCCTCGAGTGGCTGCAGAGCGGCGCCCACCTCGACGAAGTGACCGAGGTTCAATACGACCCCGAGTTCCAGCAGTTCGTGGACTGGGTGTCCGGCGAAAGCCTCCCGCGGTTCTGAGCAACCGAGACTCTACTCGTAACGCCACTTCGACTCCCACGGGTCGGATGACGCCTTCTCCCAGGCTTGCAGCTTGTCCTGCAATCGCTTGAGCGTCTCCGCGTGCTCTGCCGCAGTCGCCAGGTTGTTCGTCTCCCACGGATCGGCATCGAGGTCGTACAGCTCGAACCGTGGTCGCTGAATGAAACTCTCCACGGTCCGGCCGGCGAACATCTTCTCGTTTCGCTTCAGCACTCCCTGCCAGGTCGGGGAAGCGTAGATGTCTGTCGCGAACGGATAGGGGAGCTGGTGGGCCACATTGAAGATCAGCTTCCACTTCCCGTCGATCACCACCCGCATCGGGTAATACATCGTGATCTCGTGGAACGTATGCGAGGCGTACATCTCGTCCCACCCGTCCGGGTGCGGCGTTTCGAGGATGGGCAGGAACGACCGGCCATGAAACGTCGGCGGGACCGGCTTCACGTTCCGCCTCGCCCCTCCCCCTTCCGGTCCGCCGTCGTCCGGCCCGCGGCGGATCGGGGGGCCCGGCGGAGGCGTGACTCCGCAGAAATCGAGAACCGTCGGCACGATGTCGACCCAGCAGACCCGCGCGTCGCACGTCTTGCCCGGCTCCTTGATCGTCGGGCTCCGGACGATGAGCGGCAGGTGCATCCCCGGCTGGTAGAGAGACGTCTTCGCCCCTGGGAACGGCGGACCATTGTCCGAGAGAAACAGGACGAGGGTCTCCTTGTCGCGGCCGCTCTTCTCCAGGTAGCCGAGCAGCTTCCCGACCCCCTGGTCGACCCGATTGATCGCCTGGTAGTACTCCGCCAGTTCTTCGCGGACCTCGGAGGAATCCGGAAGCCACGGCGGCGGAATCATCTCCTCCGGACGGAACGTCACCGGCGTCACGCCGGGATACTGATTGGGGCGATCGGCGGGAGGATTCGCGAAGTCCGCTCCTCCCCCGGCCCGGTGCGGGTCGGCCGTCGCGATGTAGAGGAAGAAGGGGCGGTCCTTCTGCTCCTCCATCCACTCGATCCCCTTCTCGACCATCTGCACCGGGTTCCGCGCGCCCCCGACGATCCCCTGGTTCCGATAGTCGTCGAAGTGATAGACCTTCTCCGGAGCGAGGTGGTACTTGCCGATCGAGCAGGTCCGGTATCCCGCCTCGCTCAGCATCACCGGCAGGCTCCGGACGCTCGCGAACGTGCTGAAGTGATGGAAGTCGTGAGCGTGGCCGTAGTGCCCGGTGGCGTGGTTGTGGAGCCCCGTCATCAGGACCGACCGGCTGGCACTGCAGCTCGCCGTCGTGCAGGCGGCCCGTGTGAACCGCGTCCCCCCCGCGGCAAGCCGGTCGATGTTCGGCGTCTTCGCGACCTTGTCCCCATAGCAGCCGAGCTGAAACCCGAGGTCATCGCAGACGAAAACGATGACGTTCTGACTCGGACCATCGGCCGCAGGAACTGACGTGACACCAGCCACGAAGAGGAGAGCCAGTGCCAGGGGAAGAAGGGGGAATCGCATAAAATGAAAGTCCGGGAGACGGCGACAAGTGGCGTCGCGGATTCTCCCGGACTTTCACTCGACTGACAAACCCGCGGCAACGTGAGATGCTCGGGGTGAGCTCGGCAGCCACTTCCGGATGGAGCCGTCCATCGACCAGTGCGGTCGTTCTACGGGGC
>JAEYWB010000252.1 GCA_023429275.1 Planctomycetota bacterium | reverse complement strand
CATGCTGTGGGCTTCCGCGTGGCGCTCTCGGTCGATCTCGTGCGGGCGGTTGGCAATACCAAGGGGCCGCCGATTCCCGGACGCGTCGTCCAGACAGCGACGGGAATCGATACCGAGACGGACTTTGATGCCGAACGCCGCGCTGCCGAGTGGATCGTCCAGCTGGGGAAGACGAATGCCGTCGCCATGCTCGAAACCCTCGATGGAGTCCGCTTCAGGCCCGTGACATATGGCGATAAGGACCTTCCCGAAGAGGATTTCGTCGTCACGGAAGTCTCTCTCGGAAACTGCGATGTCACCGATGAGAGTCTGAACGAGTTGTCGGGATGCCGACACCTGCGGTCCGTCAACCTGAGAGAGAACGGACGGCTGACTCACAAGGGACTGGAAGCGATCAGGCACAATCGCGGGCTCCGGTTCCTGGGGCTCGAGAACACGAGGCTCGATTCCCGGTATGTTCCTCTGATCAACGCGTGGCCCGAACTCGAGCGGCTTGATGCCCACATCGGTCTGGACGCCATGGACGATGAAGCGATCCGGCAGATCGCTCCCCATGCGGCCCTCAGGACGTTGTCGATTTCGTACAACGAGCACGTCACCGATGCGGGGCTCGAAGCGCTTGTTGCACGATGCCCGGACATCGAGGACCTGGGGATCGCCGGCCACGACGTGACGTCCGCCTCGCTTCGGAGTCTGAAGGCCGTTCGCGGGCTCCGGAAATTGAAGCGTCTCGAATGCAGCGGAACGCAGCTTTCGGACGAGGGGGTGGCGGTCCTTCGGGAATTACCGGCCTTTGAATCTCTGACGATCATCGCTCCCGTGGATGATGACGGCATTCGCCGGCTGGGAGAGAGCGGACTGCAGCTGAAATCATTGGTTCTGAGCACCTGGACCCACTGGAACCAGCCGTCCGAGAAGCCCTACCTGCCCAATCTGAAGAATTTCCGTTTTGAACAGTTGAAGATCCACGGTGGCGAAGGATCACCGAACGATTCCGACCTCCTGGATCTGGCATCGCGGTCGGAGCTCAAGAGCCTCTGGTTGTCGTTCAATGCCGAAGGTCCCCCCGGCTTCCCGGACAACAAGAGGCAGTACACCGACGCTGGCATTGAAGCACTGCGTCGCCAGCGGCCGGACCTCGAGATGGAGATCGATGGACGGCATTACCCGCCCCAGTGAGCCTGTCAGAAGTCCGAAGCCGACGGTCGCTGACGTCTCGAGGCCCGAGCGACTCGCGCGGACACGGCCAATCACGCCAGCAGGGGCGTCACGACCTCGCCATGGACGTCGGTCAGGCGGTAGTCGCGTCCCTGGAAGCGGTAGGTCAATCGCTTGTGGTCGTAGCCGAGGGTGTGCAGGATCGTCGCGTTCAGGTCGTGGATGTGAACGGGATACCGGACGATGTTGTTGCCGAAGTCATCCGGCTCCCCATGAACGGCTCCCGGCCGGATACCGCCCCCCGCAAGCCAGACCGAGAAGCAGCGGCCGTGGTGATCCCGGCCGTAGTCGTCCTGAAGGCCTCCCTGGCCGTAAACCGTGCGGCCGAACTCGCCCCCCCAGACGACGAGGGTGTCGTCGAGCATCCCCCGCTCCTTGAGATCGGTGATGAGCGCCGCCTGGGGCTGATCGACGTCGTGGGCCTGCTTCGGCATGTTCGTCGGCAGGCTTCCGTGCTGATCCCAGCCGCGGTGATAGAGCTGGACGCAGCGGACGCCCCGTTCGATCAGCCGCCGGGCGAGGAGGCAGTTCGCCGCAAAGGTCCCCGGCTTCCTCGCGTCGTCTCCATACATCTCGAACGTCCGCGCCGTCTCCTTCGACAGGTCCGTCAGGTCGGGGACGGAGGCCTGCATCCGGAATGCCATCTCGTACTGGGCGACACGGGTGGCGATCTCGGGGTCCCCCGTCCGCTCGAGTTCCCGTTCGTTCAGCCGACCGAGCGTGTCGAGCATTGTCCGGCGAAGGTCGCGGTCGATCCCGGGAGGATCAGACAGGTAGAGGACCGGGTCACCTCCGCTGCGGAGCTTGACCCCCTGGTGGCTCGACGGGAGGAATCCGCTCCCCCACAGCCGCTCGAGGAGCCCCTGGTTGGCGTCTTTCCCGGACCCGTGCGAAATGAGAACGATGAACGCCGGCAGATTCTCCGCCTCGCAGCCGAGACCGTAACTCAGCCATGCTCCGAGGGAGGGCCGGCCCGGCTGTTGCGAGCCGGTCTGGATGTAGGTGATCGCCGGGTCGTGATTGATCGCCTCGGTATGGACGGAGCGGACGAGGCAGATGTCGTCGAGGACCTTTGCGGTGTGCGGCAGGAGCGAGCTAATCCAGGTCCCGGCCTCTCCCGCCTGTTGGAACGGGAACTTCGGCGAGATGACAGGAAAACTCTTCTGGCCGGAGGTCATTCCGGTCAGCCGCTGCCCCTGCCGGATCGAGTCGGGAAGCTCCGTGCCGTGGAGTTCCTTGAGCCGGGGCTTGTAGTCGAGAAGCTCGAGGTGCGAGGGCCCCCCGGACTGGAACAGGTAGATGATCCGCTTCGCCTTCGGAGCGAAGTGGGTCGGAACGACCCCGCGAGATCCCTCTGCCGAGGCGTCGCGAGCGAGGAGACCGGCCAGCGCGGCGCTCCCCGCGGCGACCGCTGACCCCTGGAGGATCGAGCGACGCGTGAGCTGGCGATGACGTTCGAGGAATGGTGTCATGGAGTGTCGGTCGATTCTGGTTGTCAGTCGTGAGCTCGGAGCCACCGTGTGCCAGTCACTTGCGCTGCGTCGGGATTTCCCGACTGACTGACAACTGACAACTGACATGTCAGGGCTTCGAAATCGTCTCGTCGAGGTTCAGGACCAGGCTCGCGACCGTTGTCCAGGCGGCGAGCTCAGCCGGGACGGTCTTTTCCGATCGGGGGGAGCGGCCGACCGCGAGGAGCTTCTCCGCCGCGTCGGGATCCTTCGTGAACCGCTGGAGAGCCGCTGCCTGCATCCGCAACAGGAGCTCTGCCTCGTCGGCGTCCGGCACCCGGCAGACCGCGAGTTCAAACAGGCTTTTGAGCCGCGATGCATCACCAGTTGATTCGAGGAGAACCCTTTCGGCGAGTCTGCGGGCCGCTTCAACATAGGTCGGGTCGTTGAGCAGGACGAGGGCCTGCAGCGGCGTGTTCGTCCGGCTGCGGCGGACGACGCAGGTCTCGCGGTCCGGGGCATCAAACGCGGACATCCCCGGCGGCGGGCATGTTCGTTTCCAGAACGTGTACATGCTGCGGCGATAAAGGCCGTCCCCGGCGTCCGGGACATACTTGTCGCGTCGCTCGACGGAGACATCCTCCCAGAGTCCTTCGGGCTGATACGGCTTCACGCTCGGGCCGCCGACCCTCTCGACGAGGAGCCCGCTGATCGCGAGGGCATTGTCCCGGACCGTCTCGGCCGGGAGCCGGTGTCGCGGTCCCCGGGCGAGAAGGCGGTTTCGCGGATCACGCTCGAGAAGCTGCGGAGTCGCGCGGGAGGATTGCCTGTATGTCGCCGACAGGACGATCTGCTTCAGGATCGCGCGAGTGTCCCACTGCTGGCGGATAAGCTCCGTCGCGAGCCAGTCGAGCAGTTCGGGATGACTCGGCAGCGCCCCCTGGCTTCCAAAATCCTCGACTGTTTCGACGAGCCCGGTGCCGAAGAGCATTTCCCACCAGCGGTTGACGGCGACGCGGGCCGTCAGCGGGTGGGCCGGATGCGTCAGCCACCGGGCGAGCTCGAGCCGGCTGGACGCGGTCGCCGGGACCTCCGGGAAGAGGCCGATGACACCGGGCTGCACTTCGTCCCCCGGCTGATCGTACTGCCCGCGTTTCAGGATTCGCGTCGTGCGGCGCGGGGACATCTCGGCCATCACCATCGTGACCGGGATCGACTTGTCGACCTCCGCGATCCGGCCGGGAATCTCCGCCAGTTCGGTCTTCCAGGCCCGCGACGGTGCGTCGACCTGTTCGAGGTAGTACGTCCGCAGCCGCTCGCGCTCCTCTGGTGTCCGGTCGGCGGCGGGAACGGCGAGCACCTCCTTGAGCCCGACGGCCACCTTCCCCTGGGCGAGATTCGCGGCCTCTTCGCCCGAGAGAACGACGGAGTAGAGCTGCACATCGTCGATCCGTCCGCGGAACGGCGCGGAGCCGCTCCGCCTGCCGATGTGGAACGGCTTGTCGGTCTCCAGCGGACCATCGAGAACGTTGTCGGTGGTCGCGTCGAGCTCCTGCGGCTGGCCGTCGACGTAGATCCGCATCCCCGATGCCCGCCGCGAGCCATCGTAGGTCACGGCGACGTGATGCCACGCGTTCAGCGACAGGGGCTTCTTCGTAATGACCTTGAAAGCCCGGTCCGGCCAGTGGTGGACGAAGTGACTGGCGACCTTTCCCCCTTCGAGGATCAGGTCGTACCCCCGGTAGGCGTTCCCTTCATCGATCCGGGAGAGAACCGTGCTCGCCTCGCCGCTCGTCGGATAGACCCACGCGACCAGCGAGACCGCTCCGTCGCTTTCGAACCGGCCGACCTTGCCGGCCGCGACATACTGCGACCCGTCGAAGTCGATCGCACGACCGAGTTTCCCTTCGCTCGATTTCAGCGTTCCCCGGAACATCCCACCGCCGTCTGACGCAACGGCGTTGGAGATCGCCGTTCCTTCCCGCTCGTCGAGCGGGAAATGGGCGAGAAGACCGACCGGGCTCGCCTTCTCGATCTGCTCGGGCGTCAGGCTCTTCTCCCAGGCGGCGAGGTCCGTGTCGATCGCCGCCGTGCGATCCTGGAGCTGGCGCGTCAGCTCGATCTTGCGGGCTTCAAGCCGCGTCAGTTCGGCAGCTTGAGCGGCGGACGGAACCTTGAGAAGCGGTTCCGCCATCCGGCCCTGGCTGTACGGGACGACCTTGTCCGGCACGTTGTCGAAGAAGGCGGCGAAGCGGTAATAGTCCCGCTGCGTCAGCGGGTCGAACTTGTGATCGTGGCAGCGGGCGCACTGCATCGTGAGTCCGAGGAAGACCGTCGCCGTCGTGTGGACCCGGTCGGCGACGTATTCGACGCGGTACTCCTCCTCGACGATCCCACCCTCGGTCGTCAGGACGTGGTTGCGGCTGAAGCCGGTGGCGACCTTCTGGCTCAGCGTGGCGTCGGGCAGGAGGTCCCCCGCAAGCTGCTCCGTCAGGAAGCGGTCGTAGGGAACGTTCCTTGCGAACGCGTCGATGACCCAGTCCCGCCAGGGCCAGAGCGTGCGGACCTCGTCGTTGTTGTAGCCGTTCGTGTCGGCATAGCGGGCGGAGTCGAGCCACTGCATCGCCATCCGCTCGGCGTGCCTCGGCGACTGGAGCAGCCGGTCGACGACCGACTCATGCGCGGTCGGCGACTTGTCTACGAGGAATCTCGCCCGCTCGGCCGGTGTCGGCGGTAGTCCGGTCAGGTCGAGCGTGACCCGACGCAGCCACGTGCTCCGGTCCGCTTCCGGCGAGGGGGCGAGCTTTTCGGCCTCGAGCCGGTGAAGGATGAAGCGGTCGATCTCGCCGCGGGGCCAGGCCTCGTTGCCGACCTGCGGCGGCGGCGTGCGGCGCGGGGAGACGAACGCCCAGTGGGCCGAGTAGGTCGCCCCTTCGGCAATCCACCTTCGGAGAAGCTCCCGCTGCTGCGGCGACAGTGGCTTCTCGAAAGAGGCCGGAGGCATCAGGGCGGCGTCGGTGGCGTCGATCCGGGCGACCAGCTCGCTGGCCGCCGGATCTCCCGGCACGAGAGCCCGATGGCCGGACGGGGTTGCGGCGATCGCGGCATCGCGGAGATCGAGACGGAGGTCCGCCTCGCGCGAGGCCTCGTCCGGCCCGTGACAGTTCCAGCAGTGGTTCGCGAGGATCGGCCGGATGTCGCGGTTGAAGCCGACGGGGGCCGTTTCGGCCCCCTGAAGCCCTCCCCCGGAAACGGCCGCCAGGCACGCAAGGCAGAAGATCCACTTCATCCCTTATGACGTCCTCTCGCTCCGGAGGTGGCCGCGCTGGCAAGGAGCGGACAGAATCCTCGCCGCGATTCAGCAGGAAGAGCATTGTCGGCCCGGAACGTGCGACAGGCAAGCGGGGCGTGGAGGGATGAGCAGTCAGCTGTCAGCCCTCAGCTTTCAGCTGTCAGCAGATGGCTTTTGGCCGCTGCGGACAGCTGACTGCTGAAAGCTGATCGCTGAATGCTCCATCCTTGTTGGCCGCCCCGTGTGCGGCCGGCAGGGGCTGTGGCGCACATTCCTTCCCTACCGACCGGGCCACCGCGTGGCGTTGTGGCGACAGACCGGGATGGCTGTCAGCGAGGTCTCTCCTGTGACCCATCGCCAGTCTGAGACTTCATTTCGGGGCGGCGATGGAGCGATGGTCCTACGGGCACCGGCCGGCAGGGCGTGCTTTTGAAGGTGGCGAACGGGGGGAGGGGCGCGTTGGTCAATACTTGGCAGGGCGTAGTCACCAGCGGAGTTGTGGTGCGTCATGTCGTGCAGCAGGCCGTGCAGCAGGGGACTTGGCGGCCTGAAGGGCCATCCGTTCGTCCTGCCCGGCCCAACGGGCCGGGAACTGTCGAGATCAATGCCGAACGGCCTGAAGGG
>JAEYWB010000245.1 GCA_023429275.1 Planctomycetota bacterium | reverse complement strand
CCACGAGCGTATAGCCCATCGCTCCGACCGTGCCGGGGGAGTAGGAAGAGTCCTTGAACAGGTCGTCCGGGTCCAGCGACGGGGCAAGGAGCGATGCCTCGGCCCGCAGGGTCTTGAACCAGGGGTTCTTCGAATCGGAGCTCGATCCGGCGGTCAGCCCCATCCCCTTGGTCAGCCAGTTGGGCATGGCGGGGTTGGTCCGCTTGAGGAACGCTTCGGTCACCTGGGCGATGACATTGACCTTGAGACCCGGCGAGTCGACGTCCGCTTCATCACCGACGTCCTGCAGGACGACATAGGCTTCCATCTGGTTGTCGGTCACCACGCACATGGCGTGCGACTCCTTCGACGCTTCCCTCTTCGTCGCCGCGAGGACGACTTCGTCGTAGCCGAACTTGTCTTTCACGACATAGACGGCAAGCTTCCCCCGGATTCCGGGAGGGCCGAACGCCTTGCGGAGATCGCCGAGCTGCGCGCTCGCCCAGGTCTCGACCTGCTTCAGCCGGGCCTCGGGGACGGTTCCGATGACCATGACCTCCTTGCCATCGACCGCGGTCCGCGCGTCGTTCGGCAGGGCCTTGCGGAAGACTTCTTCCGCCGTCGCACGCCGCATCGACTCGTACTCGGCGTCGCTCATGCTCTTCGCCTTGGAGGCGGCGAGCTCGGCATCGCTCGGAACGAGGTCGCGAATCGGCTTGCGGGGATCCCCCCCGTCGTAGACGTTTCCTTCCTCAAACCACTTCGTCAGGTCTTCGTAGTTCTTCCGCGTGATCCTCGCCTGGCCCTGCGGCATGCGGGGGTTCTCGAGGCCCCCCACGAGGCGGTACAGGCGGCTGTTCTGCTTGTCGCCCGGAATGATGACGCTGCCGCTGTCGCCGCCGCGCATCATGTCCTCGAATGTCAGGAGCGACAGGCCGCCCCGCGGGGTGTTGCCGCTGTGACAGTTGAGGCAGAGGTTCGTGAACCAGGGGGCGATGTCCTTGGTGAACGAGACGGTCTCGGTCCCCTTCGGCTTGTTAATGACGATCTTCGAGTCGATCTCGCGGGCCTTGGCGGCGGTGCGGAGCTTTCCGAGGGGAACGTCATCGGCCTCGCCGTCGAAGTTGGCCCCCTGGCTGATCCACATCGCGAGCTTCTGGA
The DNA here is from genome assembly GCA_023429275.1 of Planctomycetota bacterium. Classification (GTDB taxonomy): domain Bacteria; phylum Planctomycetota; class Planctomycetia; order Planctomycetales; family Planctomycetaceae; genus Planctomyces_A. Next base: position 4,378 of record JAEYWB010000245.1, on the reverse strand, counting down.
CATCGTCCTTCGAGAGAGGCGATCCGTCCTTCGGCATTCCCCCCTGCATGATCGGCACGGTGACCGCCCGCATGATCATGCTGAGGTTCGGGTTGCCGGGAGCGACGATCTGCCCGCTCTTGCCCCCCTTCTTCCAGCCGGCGAAGGTTTCAAGGTTGAGAGTCGCACTCGCCCGGGCGACCCCGTGACAGCCGACACAGTTCTTCGCGATGATCGGGGCGACCTCGGTCGTGAAACTGATCGCCTCCGGCTTCTTCCCCTTGTTCTTCGCCTTGTCGATGTTCCCCTTGAACTTTTCGAGCGACGCGGTGACGCGGGCGAAGGCCTTGTCATCCTTCTGGACACTCGCCTCTTCGGCGATCTTGGCGACCCGTTCCTCGGTCTCCTTGAGGAGGGCTTCCGCCTCGTCGAACTGCTTCTTGCTGACCATGCCGTTGATCTTGTTCAGACCACTGGTCAGGGCCGTCAGTTCCTTCTTGTGCGCAGGGGTGAGCTCGGCCCCGGCGGGGTCCGCCAGCAGGAGAAGGAGTGCCAGGGGGGCGCAAAGCAGAAGGCATCGGCGAACGGACATGCAAACCCCTCTTGGCATCAAGAACGCAGCGAAAGTCTCGACCAGAACCGCAGCGAAGCCACGAAAGTTCGACGGAAAATCAGTATACCGCGGGAGAAACGGCGGGCAATGTTCGACGCGGAGACGTTATTTTTACAGGGCTTCGTGAGTGGAAACTTTTCGGGCGGCCGCGGGCGAACCCGTTTCTGTGGTACCGACGGGGCCGGTTGGGAGACGGAGCGTTTCAGGCCGGGGAGAGCCCGTTCGACGGGACGGAGTGCCGCGGTACTAGAGAGGGATCCGCAGCCCGTCATACGCCAGCTCGACGCCGGGCGGGAGCTTCTTGTTCGTTTCCGTATAGTCCAGCCGGTGCGACAGATGCGTCAGATAGGCCCGCTTCGGCCGGAGTCGCTCGATCGCCCGCAGCGCCTCGAAAATGCTAAAGTGCGTCGGGTGCTTCTCGTAGTGCAGGGCGTCCAGAAGCAGAACGTCGAGTCCTTCCAGCAGCGGCCAGCTCCCCTCGGGGATTTCGCTGACATCCGTACAGAAGGCGACGTTGTTCATCCGGAAACCGAGCGTCCGGAGATGGCCGTGCAGAAGGGGGATCGGCTGGATCGTCAGGCCGAGAACTTCGAACGGCTCCTCCCGGATCGGGCGGAACTCGAGGTTGGGGGATGAGGCGTAGCCGACCCGATGCTCGGGCGCCACGAAGGCATACGGGAATGTCGAGCGAAGGTGCTGTTCGACCTCCGATTCGCAGTAGAGAGGGATCGGCCGCTGCAGCTTGTAACCGAAGATCCGCAGGTCATCGAGACCCAGGATGTGATCGGCATGGGCATGCGTGTAGACGACCGCCTCGATCATTTCGACCCGTTCGCGGACCAGCTGCAGGCGGAGCTCGGGCGAGGTGTCGATCAGGAAGTTCCCCTCCGGTGCGGCCACGAGCACGCCGGTCCGCATGCGGTGATTCTTCGGGTCTCCGGACGTACAGACCTCGCAGGTGCAGCCGATCATCGGAACACCCATGCTGGTCCCTGTTCCCAGCAGGGTCATCGTCGACACGCTCGCGCTCACGTCTCCTCCACGACCAGTTCGCTCACTCCATCGGTTGTCACGAGGAGGAGCCGGTCTGTCAGGGGATGGTCCATCTGCTCGAAGTCCTCGCGGACCTTCTTGCGGACCTGCTCGACCATCGCGTCGGAGTCGAGGCTGAGTGCGACGAAAAAGTCCCTGCCGGGGAGGCCAACCGCCAGGTTCCCTCCGATGACCCGCCTCAGCTTCGTGAGGAAGCTCTCGCTCAGGAACCGGGCGCAGTTGTAGGAATCGGCCCGGCTCGGCATCAGCATCCGCGGACCGGTCTCCTCGGCCCCGGCGATGGCCAGCTCCATCGGCTGGCGGTCGAAATATCCCTCGAGGTTCTTGAGCGCGATCTCGTGGAGGTCTTCCGCCTCGAGCATCCAGTGCGTCAGCAGTTCCTTGCGGATGTACCAGTAGGCCTGGGCTTCATCCACGACGTACAGGATGACGAGCCCCCCCACCCAGGAGGTGCAGACAAAGTCGGCGAACTTCTCCTTCCAGACCGATTCCGGGTAGAGCATCGGCATGATGCGCTCCTGGACGGAGTCGAAGTCGGGGTCGGTCTGGTCCTGTCCCCACTCCTGGACCTGAACCACCGTCGTCAGGGCGGGGAGCATGATCTCTTCGAACCGGTCCGGAGTCTTCACGAACGACCGGTAGAAATTGAACAGGTTGACCGTCGACTCACCCACGTGCAGCTGGAAGTCCTCCCCCAGGTGGCAGGAGAGGAGCGGGAACTTCTTCTGGGCAAGCGTCAGCGCCTTGGTCGCGAACTCCTCCGGAGGTGGAGCGGGGACTTCGCCGAGGGTCAGGGTGCCGATGATCATCTCGGCGAGGCCGTCGAGGTCCGGGTCGCGAACAACCGGGTGAATCAGCGACGCGATGATGTAGAGCGGCCCGTTCTGGAATGCCCAGATCTTCCACTTCCGCCAGCGACGGCGGGCGAAGAGCCGCCTGTACCACGGAGGGGGCGGGTCGAGCACCGCCTCGCCGGTAAAACTTTCGATCAGTCCGACTTCCGGCCGGCCGGAAAGCTGGTGGACGTTCCGAGAGTGGGGAAACTGCTGGGCGATCTGCTCGACGCTAGGGGGCCGCTGGGGCTCGGATTTTTCCCCTTTTCCCGTCCCCGAGCCACCCAGCCAGATGCTATTGATCGCAAGAACGGCGTCTCCGCCCGCCGGAGAGAGCGTGAAGGTTCCGCGGCGCTCTCCGGTGGTCCAGTTCGGCGGATACGAGACCTGGAACCAGTTGGCCGGTCCCAGCAAAGTCTGCCAATGATCAGGGATTCTGGACAATAGTTGGCTCGCGGGCTTTCGGGCGATTGTCCCGACGCCCCCTCCCGGGATCAAGCCGGCCCCGTGAAAGGCGTCCCGCCGAGGCTTTCGCTCGGTCGCCCATGGTGCGAAACCGCACGTTCTGACAAGGCGTTGACACGCTACGGCAACTCCCAGGTAAAATCCTGTCCCCTGCGCGGTTCGCCCGATTCACCCTATCGCAAAGCCTCGACCGGTCGTACCTTGAGGATTCGCTGAGGTGGCCCTGCCGGCCTTGCATCTCACGCCGGTTTTTCGTCAGAACAGTTTGTGTGACCAGCTCGCCAGATCCGATGGCTTTGCTATCGGGTCTCGGGTCACGGAAGTTCGCCTGTATGCAAGACGTCGCCACCCAGCGGATGCGGAGCATCCGAACGACCATCCGGCAGGAAGAACGCCGCCTGCTTGACGCACGCCCCTGGCTGGCCCGCCAGGATCTGCTCGGTTTTGTGAGCTTCGCCGGCTCGCTCCTGGTGATGACGGGAATCGCGGCCCTCTACCTGCAGGGGCTGCTCCCCTGGTGGGCCACCATTCCCCTGATGGCCCTGCCGCTGTCGATCCTGCATGAGCTCGAGCACGACCTCATCCACGACCTGTACTTCCGGAAGTCTCCGGTCGTTCAGCACCTGATGTTCCTGGTGATCTGGATCAGCAAGCTGAGCATCAACCCCTGGTACCGCCGGGAAATCCACCTGCGGCATCACCAGGAGAGCGGTCAGAAGACGGATATCGAAGAGCGGCTGATCGGCATCGGGCTCCCCTGGGGGCCGCTGCGGATGATCGTGGCGATCCACCCGATGGCGGGGCTCCTGCTCTTCAACCGGATCAAAAAGGACGTCCCCGATTTCCAGCCCCTGCGGCTGTCGATCCTGTCGGGGCCGACGTACCTGACGTTCCTCGCCATCTGGGAAGCGTTCTTCGGCTACGCCCGGGTCCGCTCGGGATGGACGTTCGCCTGGGATCCCGCCCACTTCCTTCCCGCGGAGGGATGGCCGATCGCCCGCGACCTGGCGGTGCTCTTCGTGCTGCCGAACATCCTGCGGCAGACGTCGCTCGTCCTGATGTCGTCGTACAGCCACTACTACGAAGACATTCCCGAGCGGGACGTCTTCTACCAGAACCAGATCCTGAACTGCTGGTCGGTGCTGCCGTTCCAGCTCTTCTGCTTCAACTTCGGGGCGACGCACATCATCCACCACTACGTGGTGAACCAGCCGTTCTACATGCGGCAGCTTGTCTCCCGGGCGGCCCTGGCCGAGATGGCGCGACAGGGAACGAGAGTCAACGACTTCGCGACGGTCACCCGCAACAACCGCTGGGGTGACGAGCCGGCGGAAGAGTCGAAGTCGCCCACGGCGGAAGTGGAAGCTCGAGAATACGCAGCCTGAGAGTAGCGCGGCACTCCGTGCCGCGAACGGGCTCTCATGTGATACGGATG
>JAEYWB010000234.1 GCA_023429275.1 Planctomycetota bacterium | reverse complement strand
CCGCCCCGGCGGAGGGGCCCCCATCCGCCACGGCGCCTGTCTCGCTCGCTTGCACGAGAGCGTGGGGCCGTCCTACCGCGATCGAGTTCGGAGCGGTATTTCTTCTCGTCGCGATCGGAGTCTTGCGGATCACCGCGTCCTACCCCGTATTCAACCAGACCTACGACGAGCCGTTTCACATTGTCCGCGGATACCAGTGGTGGAAGGGACATTCGTACCGACACACGCTGCACCCTCCCCTGGCGCCAATCGTCGTCGGGCTCGGCCCGGTCCTTTCGGGCATCGAGGTCCGGCTGACAGGAGACAAGCTCGATGACGGCAATGCGATCCTCTATTCGGGGGATTACTGGCGCGTGCTGGCGCGGGCTCGCGTGGGCAATCTGTTGTTCTTCACGCTCGCAGTCTGCGGAACGTGGGCGGTCGGCCGCTCCGCCTGCGGTCCGGTGTGCGGTTGGGCTTCGGCGGCGATCCTGGCCGCGATGCCTCCCGTCCTCTCCCACTCTGGCCTCGCGACGACCGACATGGCTATCACCGCCACGATGATCTGGACGATCTGGGGACTGCGGCGGTGGCTTTGCCGTGGGACGTGGCTCTCCTGCGGACTGCTTGGCCTGACTATGGGACTCGCTCTTCTATCGAAGCACTCGGCGGCACTTTTTCTCCTGGTTTACGGCCTGACCGAGTTCTGTGACATGCGGCTCCTGGCTGCGGGGACTTCGACGTCGGGCCGTTCAAGACAGTTCATCGCGGCGATTGTTGTTGCGGCTTACGTCGTCTGGTCGGGCTACGGGTACTCGGTCGGTCCGGTCCCTCCACCAGAAGGGAGTCCAGTCGACGCCCGAACCGCCCTGCGGGGCTGGCGGGCGATGCACGTTCCTGCCCCCGAGTATTTCCGGGGCCTCCTCGACCTCGCTTCCAAGAACCGGCAGGGGCACGCGCCGTTCTTCTGGGGATCAAGCTCACCCTCCGGACACTGGGCGTTCTTTCCAGTGATTCTGGCGATCAAGACTCCGCTTCCGCTCATGGCTTTGTGCGTCTTCGGGTTCTTCACGGCCCTCTTGTCGCCCCAGGGCCGGGGACTGCGGACTCCGGCGCTTGCCGCAATCTTGCTCCTCGCAGCAATCGCGCTGACGACTCGCATCAATCTCGGAGTCCGCCACGTGCTCCCCCTGTACCCGCTCCTGTCGCTGTGCGGAGGGCTGGGGTTCGTTCGACTGTGGGGGACCGGACGGTCGTCCGCAGAGACCAGCCGCAATCCCGGCGTACCGGCTGTCGCGAGCCGCGGCCGAAGAGGAATGTCGAGAGTGGTTGCGGCGGGGCTGCTGATCGCGGGGTGGGCAGTCTCGAGAATGTCCGATCCGGACTTGCTTGCCTTCTTCAACTGCCTCGCCGGCCCTCATCCCGAGCGGATTGTGGTCGACTCCGACCTCGACTGGGGTCAGGACTTGGCGCGACTAGGGTACGAACTCACGGACCGCGGAATCGAGCGATCACATCTCGCCTACTTCGGCACGGCTGATCCGGCTCGCCATGGATTCTCGGAAGAGCAAATGCTTGCGGTGACCCCGTCCTCGACAGGATGGGTGGCGATTAGCGTCACGCTGCTTATGAGCGACCCGAAGTACGAATGGCTTCGTGGACGTCCGCCAGCGATTCGGATCGGGAAGTCCATTCTGCTCTTTCACATCGACTGACGGGGGCAGCTGGCCCGGATGGGGGGCTCGCCGACCGTGCACTCGTCGATAAGGACTCAAACAATTGTCGTGGAGGAAAAGGATGCCCTCGCGAGAAAGTTCTGCCTTGCAACAGGTGCTGCGTTTACCGGCAAACTTCCTCAGCTGCATGCATCACGATCTTTTGATTCGTCCCCGTTTCGCGCGGAGCTGACCATTGGAGCTCCCCGTGTGAGCCTCGCGGAGCCCATGAGCCGTGCAAACATCTAATGCTCCTGGAAACGGAATAGAGATCTATGCCTGACCGTTGGGGACGGGCCACCACGCGCATCGCCGGAATCATTGAGTTCACTCTTGATGAATAGCTACCCGATTCAGCTCGAGGGAATCGAAGAGGAAGGCTCCCAGCCCGACAGACTGGTTCGCAAGGTGTCGCCGACTTCCGAACGTAATCAATCGATCGGCTTCGGGGATCGTCTGGAAGGAGCCTGAACTCCACATCGTCATGGCTACACGACGTGTTGACCAAAACGGAATCTGCAACAGTCTTCGGATCCGAGGGTTGGGGGCCGAATCCCTCCGTGTGCATTTTCTTTATGCCGGGTTGAGCAAAGTCTTCATTCCGCCAGCTTTGCTTCGCGACACGTAGCGGGAGGGAATTCGATCCCGCTACGAATCTGCTGGAAGGCGCATCCGACCGTCTTGGCCGCGCCCCGCGAACCGTCCTCAGGCTTGTGGAGGAGGTTCCTCCGCGGGGAGTTCTACAACGATTGTGGCTCCCTCGCCCGGTCCGACTGCGATGGTGCCGCCGTGCGCCTCGACGATCCGACGGGAGAGGGTCATGCCGAGCCCGGTTCCTCGAGTCTTCGTCGTGTAGAATGGGGCGAAGATTCGGCGCGCCTGCTCCGGAGTGAGTCCGGGACCATTGTCGCGAACGGTGACTCTCAATCGCGGGGAGGCAGGGCCGGCGACCGTTTCCAGGTGGACTGCGATCTCGGACGGATCGGCGCAGGCCGCCAGCGAGTTTTCGAAGATGTTTCGGAAGACCTGCTCCAGCATCGTGCGGTCGACCAAAGCGTTGTCGTGACCCGCCGTTGTCGGAAGCACCAGGCGGGCATCGCGCCCCCGCCAGACGTGCTCCAGGTTCGCCCAGGTCTCTTCGACGAGTCGGCGCAGCGAACACGGGACGCGGTGCGGCCTGAGGGGAGCGGCATATTGCCGCACTTCCTCATAGAGCTGATGGAGATGATTCTGCGCCTTCTGCAGCCGGGCGACCTGCGCCAACGGCTCGGGCTGCCCTTCCAGTTCGCTCGCGAGAACCTCGAGGTAGGCCTGGCTCCGCTGAAGGGCGTTCCGACTTTCGTGGGCCAGTCCAGCCATGGCCTCTCCGATGGCGGCCAGCCGCTCCGACTGGACGAGCTTCTCGATGGCCAGTTTCTGCTGCGTGATGTCCTGCCCGACGATCAGAAGGCCGGGCTCACCCTCGACCTCGTCGATGACTCGCGCATTCCACATCAGCCAGCGGTGGGTTCCATCCCGGCAGACGATTTCCGCCTCCTGTCCCCAGAGCTCTCCCTTCTTCAACAGATCCTGGATGATCCTGTCGACTATTGCGGGGTCGTGCTCCGCGAGGAGGGAGCGGACCGTCCGGCCGACCATCTCTTGCGCGGTGTAGCCGGTCACCTTTTCCGCATAAGGACTGAAGTAGTAGTACTCGAGATTGAGGCGGGTGATCAGGATGACGCTCGGGGCCGCCTCGACGAGATGCCGGAACATCGCCTCCGAACTGGCCTTCGCCCGGGAGAGCCATCTCCGTTGCGAGAGACGTCGAATGCTGGCGCGGAGGCTTTCGACGTTGATTGGTTTGAGCAGGTAGTCTGCCGCCCCTTCGCGGAGGGCCGTCACGGCACGTTCGAAGTCGCCAAACCCGGTGACGATGATCACATCCCCATTCGGGGCTTCCCGCGCCAGGATCGGAAGGAACTCGAGGGCCGACGCGTCAGGGAGCTTCCAGTCGAGCAGGATGACGTCGGCCGAGCGAAGCTCCGGCGAGTTCAATGCCGCCCGGGCCGATTGGAAGGCGGACACCCGGTGCTGGTCGAATTCAAGAATGTCCCGCAGGTTCTCGCAGGCGTCGAGGTCGTCCTCGATGAGGACGATGGAAAGCGGGGTGGGCACATCCAACGTCAAGTCTCCGCTCGATGCTTCCCGATCAATCGAGCAAGCGTCTGCCGCAGCGCGCTGAGGTCGAACGGCTTTTCGCAGACGGCATCGGGGGGCGCGCGAGGGGCTCCTCTGTCAGGTTCCGACAGGCTTTCCGAGTAGGCAGTGATCAGGATGCTGTGGGAATCCGGCTGCAGCTTCCGAATGCTGTCGATGAGATTGCGGCCGTCCCCCCCGGGGAGCTTGAGATCGACAAGCACCACGTCGTATTCCCTGTCGCGGATGCGGCCGAGGGCTTCCTCTTCCGTGTGGGCGACACAGACCCGAAGATCCCACTCGCGGAACAGTTCCCACAGGTTGTCGCAGAGGGCGAGGTCGTCGTCGACGACAAGCACCAGCGGCTGCCGCACCGCGTCCCCGACGAGCGTCAGGAGTCGCAGCAGATCGACCGGTTTCGGAAGGACCTGCCAGGCGCCGGTTCCGATCGCTTCGCACTCCGTCCGATCGCTGGCATAGGCCGTGACGATGATGGCGACGATCTCGGGACGGATCTTCCGGAGCTGGCGATAGAGCGACAGGCCGTCCATCCCCGGCATCCGAAGATCAAGCAGCGCGACATCGTACGGCTTGCCGGCGGCGAGGGCGAGCGCCGCGGCGCCGTTTTCGGC
>JAEYWB010000190.1 GCA_023429275.1 Planctomycetota bacterium | reverse complement strand
CCGGGACCTCCCGGCCGTCTCTTTTTTTGCGCTGTCAGCTTGTTCGCCGGGCCAGCGTCAATAGCATTTGGCTTTGCAAAACATTGGGCTTTCTAAAATCTGAATACCGGGTGGCCGCAGCTGGCCCCCCTTCCAATCGGGGGCCTTTTCCGCCTGTCCGACGGGCTTCCGATCAGTGCGGACCGGCGCATCGAAGACCACATTGAGTGACTCTGCAGACGTTCGCGCGGCGGGTCTCCGAGGAGGTTCATCGACCTCGAGTCGGCGCGGCCGCGTCGATGCTCGAGCGAGGCACGCGGTACGATGTCCGGTGTTCTCATCTCATCTCTCACGCTGTTCGATCACCTTCAACGGGCCGACCCGGAGGCGCTCATGACTGCGGCGGAAGTGCTCGCTCAACTTGAAGCGCTCGGCACCGAGCAGACACGCAAGACTCTCATGCGGCATGGCGCGCCGGAGCCTCTCTTCGGTGTCCGGATCGGCGACATGCAGCCGCTCCGAAAAAAAGTCGGCAAGAATCGCCAGCTCGCGCTCGAGCTCTTCTCGACGGGCAACTACGACGCGATGTACCTCGCGGGACTCATCGCCGACGAGACCGCCATGACGAAGAAGGATCTGCAGTCGTGGGTCGACACCGGGAGCAGCTCTCCGCTCTGCGAGTCGATCGTCGCGCAGCTCGCAGCCGAGACGCCCCACGCGCACGAGCTCGGACTCAAATGGATCAAGTCGAAGAAGGAGGGGATCGCTTCCACCGGCTGGTCCACGCTCGCGTGCTGGGTGTCGATCACCGACGACTCCGCACTCGACCTCAAGGAACTGGAACAGCTCGTCGCCCAGGTCGAGAAGACGATCCACGACCAGCCGAACCGGGTCCGCTACTGCATGAACGGGTTCCTCTCGTGTGTCGGCTGCTACGTCCCCGACCTGACGGCGCGAGTCCTCAAGGCGGCGAAGACGATCGGCCAGGTCGAAGTCGACATGGGAGAGACCGCCTGCAAGGTGCCGTCCGTGGCCGAGACGGTCCAGAAGGTGAAGGACCGCGGGACTTTGGGAAAGAAGCGGAAGCAGGCCCGATGCTGACAGTCCTGGGATCGTTTCGTCAAAGCGAGCAGGCGTGTCGATTCGCCACAGAGGACGCACGGAGCTGAAGGAGCAACTCGGGTCCGTGAAAAGAGCGGGCGAGGCTTATGGATGAGTCTCTGTGACTCAGGCTATCGCGACTGCACCAGCCGCAGCGCCGTTTCGATCGCGGCCTGCATTCCCGACGGATCGGCCTTCCCCTGCCAGGCGATGTCGAAGGCGGTTCCCTGGCTCGGGCTGGTGCGGATGATCGGCAGGCCGAGTGTGACGTTGACCGCCCGGTGGAAGCCGATCAGCTTCAGGGCGATGTGCCCCTGGTCGTGATACATCGCGACGACTCCGTCGAAGTCCCCTTCAACCGCCCGCTTGAGGAGCGTGTCCGCCGGGAACGGTCCTGAGGCAGCCCGGCCCGTGCGGCTCGCCGCTTCGACGGCGGGGGCGATCACCCGTCGCTCCTCGTCTCCGAAAAGACCTTCCTCGCCGGCATGGGGATTGAGGGCACAGACGCCGATTCGTCGCCGGGTGGGACTGATCCGCTGAAGGAACCGGTCCATCAGGCTGATCGTTTCGCCGACGCGCGACTCCGTCAGCAGACCGGGGACGCTCGCGATCGAGGTGTGCAGCGTGACGTGTGCGACGCTCAGCGCGTGTCCTGCCGCCAGCGGAGGGCCGGGGGGGAGGTAGAGCATCATCGCGTATTCGCGGGCGCCGCACTCCCGCGCGAGGATCTCGGTGTGTCCCGGCTCGGTGATTCCCGCCCGGTGCAGGGCATACTTGTTGAGGGGAGCGGTGACGATGGCGTCGATCTCTCCCGCAAGGGCGGCCCGGGTCGCTGCGACGAGCCAGTCGGAGGCGGCCTGGCCGGCGCGGGGGTCGATCGTCGCCGGGGGGAGATCGCCGACATCCGCTTCCGAGGGGTTCCAGCAGTCGATCGCGCCGGAACTTTCCGAGACGGCATCCTGTGGCGACGAGACCTCGCGGACCGCCAGTCCCGAACCGATGAGACGGAGCGCCCTTTCGACAACTCGTGGATGTCCGACGACAAGCGGCCGATAAGTGGCCGCCGGAGCACTGATGCCCCCGCTGCAATCGTTCACCAGCGCGCGGACGACGGTCTCGGGGCCGACGCCGGTGACGTCACCAAGGGTCAGCGCGACGACAGGGCGATCCCGGCTCATCTAAAAGACTCCGTCAAAGGTTTCCGCCTCGCCGAACGGCCGGCCGAGCTGGTCTTTCGCCGAGACGACGGGGGAAAGGCCGCCGAGCGGCCACTCGATGCCGAGCGTCGGGTCGCTCCAGAGGATCGTCCGCTCATGAGCGGGGGCGTAGAGGGCCGTGCACTTGTAGAGAACATCCGCCTCGCTCGTGAGAGCGCAGAAGCCGTGTGCGAATCCGGGGGGGATGTAGACCGCCCGCCCGTTTTCTTCGGAGAGTTCGACGCCGAACCACTCGCCGAATGTCGGAGATGCCCGGCGAAGATCGACCGCCACGTCGTAGATCGTCCCGCGGAGGGCACAGACGAGCTTTCCCTGTGGCTGGACGATCTGGTAGTGCAGCCCGCGGACCACCCCCTGCGTCGACCGGGAAATGTTGTCCTGGACGAATGTCGCGTTCAGCCCCCCGTCAGCGAACCGACCGGCGTGGTGCAGCTCGCGGAACAGTCCGCGGGAATCCCGGTAGATGGGAGCTTCGATGACGACAACGCCGGCCAGCCGGACAGGGACAAATTTCATTCCAGGTTCTCAACGGATCTTTCACGGCAATTCTGGCAGATCGATTCCGGAGGGGGAAATCCGAAGTGCAGTTGTCAGTCATCAGTTTTCAGTTATCAGTTTGGAAACCTCGTGCGCCGGTCATCTGCACTGCATACGGTCACCCTGATGACTGATAACGGATGACGGATGACGGAAACGGGATAGGATGGACTTCATCCCATCGAGACCCCGAATGCCGCGTCAGCTGATCCTTCTCTGTTTCGTCACCTGGTTCGCCACGGAGGCTTGGTCCGCCGAGCCTCTCGGGCGGTACGAGGCGAGCGCCTTCCATATGGGCCAGACGTTTTCTCTCGTCCTTTACGCTCCGTCGGATCAGGCGGCGGAAGAGGCGTCGAAACTGGTCTTTGACCGGATTAACGAACTCGATCTCAAGCTCAGCGACTACCGGCCCGACAGCGAGTTGTCGCGGCTGTGCGCAGACGCGAAGCCGGGCGTCCCGGTCCCGGTCAGCGACGATCTGTACGATGTCCTTCAGGCCTCCCTCGACGCATCGCGCGGGACCGACGGATTGTTCGACGTCACCGTCGCCCCCCTGGTCCAGCTCTGGAGAAACGCCCGTCGAACCAGGCGGCTCCCTGATCCGTCGGTCCTTCAGGCTGCCCTGGGCGTGGTCGGCTATCGCAACATTACCCTGCACGAGTCCCCCCGCGCGGTCGAACTGGCTCGCTCCGGGATGAAGATCGACGTCGGGGGCATCGGCGTCGGCTGGGCGCTGGACGATATCGGGCTGCGGCTTCGAAAGTCGGGAATCACCCGGTTCCTGATCGACGGGAGCGGCGACATCCTCTGCGGCGATCCTCCCCCCAACCGGTCCGCCTGGCGGATCGGCGTCCAGCCTCTCACCGAGAAGGGGGAGAAGACCGTTCTACTCGGGATCCGCAACTGTGCCGTGACGACATCAGGAGACGCCTATCGGTTCGTCGAGATCGACGGGCGGCGGTACTCGCACATCGTCGATCCCCGGACCGGCATGGGGCTCACGGAGCGGAGCAGCGTGACGATCATCGCTCCGACGGCCGTTGTGGCCGACAGTTACGCCAAGGCGGTCAACATCCTCGGCCCGGAGAAGGGAATCGAGTTCGTCGATCGGCATTCCGAT
>JAEYWB010000182.1 GCA_023429275.1 Planctomycetota bacterium | reverse complement strand
GTGCAGATCACCCCGAACGAAGACGGGTCGATGCCGCGGGCCCTGGTCCGGATCGGCAGCCAGCTTGGCGACGACCACACCTTCTACGGCCGACAGCTCAACCCCGGCGATACGGTCCAGATCCTCGGCGAGAGGACTCTCGCGACCGATCGCGGAGCGGTCACGATGCTGATGATCGCCCCGCCCCCCCGCGAGTACCGCTGGGTCAAAGGGGATTTCGTGATCGGTGCCGACGCCTCCGTCCGCGAGCAGAAGGCGGCCGATCCCTATGCCGACCCGCTGGTCGAGGCGGGCGTCCGGGCCCCTGTGAAGAGCGCGGAAGAGGCGCCGCCTGCCGCCGCATCGACCCAGCCGCTGGAAGCCCCCTCGAGGCAGGTTCGAAGCTCCGACGACACATCCAGTCCGGAGACGGTCCGGAAGGCCCGGGCCGCCATGAAGGAAGTCGACCGCCGCTACATGGAGATGGTCGCCCTCCCCCCCGTGGAATGGGACATCGCCTCCCTCGAGAAGGCGTACCGGGAAGTCCGCGAGACCGCCCCGCCGGAGATCGTCGATTCGATCGATACCCGCATCCAGGCCCTCGCCGAACGACGCAAGGTTCAGGAGGACTTTCAGGAGTTCGCGTCGCTGACGGCGGCCACCTCGCAGCGGGACGCGGAGCTCGCCGCGAAGCAGGCGAACCCCGAAGTGACGGTCAGTCCGGACTCGACGATCGTCGAATCGGTTGGCGGGGGTGAGATTCCCGCGGAGCTCGCCGGGATTCCAGCCGGATCGCCTCCCGGATTTCCCTCGGGGCTTCCGGTGATCACCGACTCGGCGACGGTCCCGAATCCGGCGCTCCCCGCCTCGACGGTACGCTCCCAGCCGTCAGTGGTGACGTCTCAGCCGCAGACGATCCCCGTCACTCCGCGCGGAGTCACGCAGCCCGGCCCGTCCCTGGGGAACCAGTTCCCGGCGAATGTTCCGACTGACCGACCACCCGTCGCTCCGCAGCTGAATGGAGCCGGGATTGTCCAGAGGGCTCCGGCCCGTCCGGGAACGCCGCGGTACATGCTGACCGCCCCCAACGGCAAGTTCCTGACATATCTGGACGCCGCGCCGGGAATCAACCTGGAAGCGGCGGTCGGCCAGCCGATGGGCCTCGTCGGCCGCCGGTACTTCGAGCCGAGCGTCCGGGCGGAGATGATCGTCGTCCGCCAGATGATGCCCGTGCAGCTTCAGTAGCCATCTCGCTCTGCGAGATGAGCGAGCCAACGTCGGCGTCCAATCGAAACTCGCCGCGACCTCCCGAGGCGCCGCAGGTGTGGATTAGCGGAGATCAGCGTAGATCGGAGTTCCCCCTCTCTTCCATTCCTCTCTGAGCCCCGGACGCGAAGAAGAGGAACACCAATCGTCACTGATCTCCGCGAATGGTTTTTTCTCCGCGAATGGCTTTTTGTTGGAAGCGGCGTCGCCCGACGCTCCGTCGCCTTCTGCGGCAGGCGTCGCGGTGCTTTACGCGCTGAAGAGCGACTCGTACGATCAACCCGCCCTCCCCCGGGCGGAGTGCGAGCCTGTTGTCCGGCTCTTCTTCTGCCCGGACCTTCCTCGATCTCTCTCACCCCTGATAGACTGGAGTCTCTGATGCGGATGTGGCACCTCCCCCTGACGTTTGCAGCCACGCTTCTCGCCGCGTTTGCCGGCGCCCCGACCCAGGCCTTTGCGGCCGACGAATACGCGTACGACGCCGTTCACTCCTCGATCGGGTTCAAGGCGCGGCATCTCGACATCAGCTGGATCCACGGCCGCTTCAACGAGGCCGAAGGAAAGTTCTCGATCGACCGCGAGAACCCCTCGAAGTCGACCTTCGCCCTCTCGATCAAGGCGGACAGCGTCGACACCGCCAACACGAAGCGGGACGAGCATCTCCGCCAGCCGGATTACTTCGACACCAAGCAGTTCCCGACGATCGAGTTCAAGAGCACCAGCGTCAAGCCGATCGAAGGGGGCTACGAAGCGACCGGCGACTTCACGATGCACGGCGTCACGAAGAAGATCACGATCGTTCTGAAGGGCGGCAAAGAGCACGACTTCAAGGGAACGAAGCGGGTCGCCTTCTCGACCGAGCTCTCCCTGAAGCGGAGCGACTTCGGATTCGACAAGAGCGCCATCGGTCCGATCGGCGACGAGGCCCTGATCTTCATCGACTGCGAAGGTATGCGCAAGTAACCGATGCCCGATCCGCTGCTCTGGGGACAGGCGTTCGCGCTGGCCGCACTGGTCAGCGCGGCGCTCTCCTTTCTCGCCCGCCGGATTGTTCCCGGAGCCGCCGGCGGGGGGACCAGTCGCACCTCCGGCCCGATGGCGGTTCTCGCCATTGCGGCCGGATTCGCAGCGGGCTGCGGGCTCCTGCGGCTGCCGACCGCCTGGAAGCCGACGAGCGCTCTCGACCGGTTCCTTGTGATTGTGTTTCCGGCCGCCGTCGCGGTGGAGACCATCGCCGCGAGCTCTCTCGTCTCGCGGCGGCTCGCGTGGCTCCTGAGGATCGTTCTCGCCGGAGCGACGGGCCGCCTCCTGCTGCATGACTCCGTCTACCTCGCCGGGCCGCACCGCGAATGGACGGCCTCGATAACGACCGGCGTTCTCGCCGGGTCAGCCGCGATGCTCACAGCGGCCTGGTGGCTGCTGACGGCAATGGAGCGGCGAGGGGCCGGTATCGCGGCGCCGCTCTCACTCGCCATGACGCTGGTCGGTTCCGGCGTTGCGATCCTGCTGGAGGGCTACCTTCGGGGCGGAATCGTGCCGCTTCCGCTGGCCGCGGCAATCGTCGGCTGGACGTTGGCCACCGCGAGAGGATCGCGATGCTCCGCCGCGACCGCAGAGGTCAACGGAGGCGAGCCCGCTGCGGGGACCGGTCCTCTGCCCCTGAAGAGCGAGGCGATTGACGGAGTGCTCGGACTCGGCGTCGTGGGTCTCTTCTCGACCCTGTTCATCGGCCGCTTCTTTGCAGGTCTCTCCACGGCGAGCGCCGTCGCCCTCTTCTCCGCCCCGCTCTGGAGCTCTCTTGCGGAGTCGCTGCCCCCCCGATGGCGTCACGGCGCGAGAGGAGTCGGCATCCGGCTGCTGCTCGTGGTCCTGCCGATCACGGTCGTGATCC
>JAEYWB010000089.1 GCA_023429275.1 Planctomycetota bacterium | reverse complement strand
GCCTGGTGATCCTTGATCATCATCTCGGCGAATTCCTGGACCTTCTCGTCCTGCAGTTTGTCTTTCGCCATTTTCACAATGGCGATCTCGGTCTGGTTGTCGATGGCGACGCAGGTGGCAAGCGTCTGGTCCTTGCTCATCCCCTGTGTGCTTTGACCGACCACCTGCTGAGTCCCTGCCGCCCGGTTCGGATTCACACCGGTCTGCACGGCCTGGCCCCCCGGCTGACCGGGCTGGATAACGGTGCGGCCCGGCTGCGCGGGCTGCTGACCGACCGATCGTCCCGGAGGAACCTGCCCCGAGGGTCCATCTTCCGCTGCCGCCTTGCCCGGCGGCGTCGATTGCTGGCCGAAAGCCGCTCCTGAAACACAAAAACAGAGTGCCGTTGCGATCAGTGTCCTGCGCATGCGATTTCTCCCTCAACGTTTCAATGATTCGTGATGTGCTGGCGACTCAGTCGATCCGTTCGGCTGGACAGCACGAACGAGCCGGGCCGCAAAGGGAATACCGTCGAGACGGCGACACCGCCTCGCCCGCCTCGCCCGCCTCTCCCGCGGAAGGCAGGATCAACTGGCTGAATGGAAGGGCCGGCGGAGTATCACGGCAAGGGAGGCGAGTCTCGCCCCGGCCGTTCGCGTCCAGGTCCGCATTCAACCGCAGGAGGTTGTCGCGAGAATCGCTTACAGATTTGAAAGGCTTTCCTGTGTCCCAGCTGACGCGAGGGGAACTAAGATTGGTGGCACGACACGACCATGTCGGCTCGCGCAATGGTCACAAGATCGTACGGGTGGTCCGTCGGCCAGAAAGCTGCCGGAAGCGGGATCTCCCGGATCAGGCGTTCACCTGTCGAACTCCAGACCGCGCTCCCGCGATCGGGCTGAAGTTGTGACTGGTCGTCCTTCAAGCGATTTATCCTGCGCTATCGAAGCGCGCGTCAGTTCCAGATCGGGTGTGAAATGGCGGATGCGGTGGTCAGAAGTGCGGCGGTCGAAGAGATCCCGCGGGGCAACCTCGCCGGGTTCACGAGGTATCTTGGCAAGGACCTGCTGGCGGGCCTCCTGGTCTTTCTGATCGCCCTTCCGCTCTGCATCGCGATCTCCTCCGCCAGCGGAGCCCCTCCGGTCGCCGGAATCATCACGGCTGTTGTCGGCGCGATCCTGACGAGCTTCATCAGCAATTCAGAGCTGACGATCAAGGGGCCGGCGGCCGGCCTGATCGTGATCGTCCTCGGTGCGGTCACCGAGATGGGAAAACTGTTCGAGACCGACCAGTACGGCGCCTACCGGCTCATGCTGGCAATCGGCGTGGCGTCCGGGATCGTCCAGATTCTCTTCGGCCTGTTCCGCTCAGGGATCCTCGGCGAGTTCTTTCCGACGACCGTCGTGCACGGGATGCTCGCGGCGATCGGGATCATCATTATGTCCTCCCGCATTCACGTCATGCTGGGGGTGAAACCACCGGGAACCGGACCACTCTCGAACCTGGCACTGATCCCGCAGTCGATCAGCCGAATGAATCCCGAAGTGGCCCTGATCGGCCTGTTGGGACTGGGGATCATGATCTTCTTCGCGGTGACGAAGTCGAAGGTCCTGAAGCGGGTCCCCGCGCAGATGGTCGTCCTTCTCGTCGCCATCCCGCTCGGACTGCTGTTCCGGCTCGGGGTCGACCACAACTACACGTTCAACAGCCACGAGTACAAGATCGTCGAGAAGGAGTCGCTCGTTCAGGTCCCGGCGAGCCTGTTCGGCGCCATGAAGGGGCCCGAAGGAGGACTCCTTCCCGACTGGCGGGCCCTTCAGACGGCCGCGGGCTGGAAGTGGGTCCTGATGTTCTCGCTCATCGCGACCCTCGAGTCGCTTCTCTCCGCGAAGGCGATCGACCTGCTCGATCCCTGGAAGCGGAAGACCGACCTGAACCGCGACATCTTCGCGTGCGGCGTCGCGAACACTGCGTCGGCGATGATCGGCGGCCTGCCGATGATCTCCGAGATCGTCCGGAGCAAAGCCAACATCGATAACGGCGCCCGGACGCGGTTCTCCGACATGTGGCACGGCGTGTTCCTGTTCGCCTGCATCCTGCTCCTTCCCGCCTTCATCCACCTGATCCCGAACTCCGCCCTCGCCGCGATGCTCGTCTTCACCGGCTACCGGCTCGCCTCGCCGAAAGAGTTCCTCAACCTCTGGAAGATCGGCCGTGAGCAGCTGTTTATCTTCATCGCCACGATCGTCGGGGTCCTCGCGACAGACCTGCTGATCGGCGTCGGAATCGGGATCGTGACCAAGGTCATGATCCACATGATGAACGGGGTCTCGCTCAAAGACCTCTTCAAGACCTACCTCGACGTGGAGGAACGCCCCGGCGAGCCAGTGCTCGTCACCGCTCGGCAGTCGGCGGTCTTCAGCAACTGGATCTCCTTCAAGCGGCAGCTCGAGCAGATCGGCCTCGTGCAGGAGAACGACATCACCCTCGACCTCTCGAACGCCAAGCTCATCGACCACAGCGTTCTGGCGAAGCTCGCCGACCTCCAGGGAGACTTCCGTCAGGAAGGCCGGAAGCTCGAGATCCTCGGCCTCGACAGTCTGCGGACCAGCACGGACCACGCGCTCGCGGCCCGTCGCCGCGGACTGATCCCGCTCCGCAGGATCACCGTGATGGCCGACCCCGAGCAGGAGTCGCGGCTCGTTGACCTGTTCGCCAGCCGCGGCGCCTCCGGATACACGATCACCGCGTGCCGCGGCGCGGGGAAGTCGGAGGTCCTGGCGGGTCTGTCGGCTGTCGAACAGATCCGGATCGAAGTGGTGCTCCTGCCGGGGACGTGCGATCAGATCGTCGAGGTGCTTCGTGAGGAGATTCTTCCGAACTCCGGCGTCACGGTGACCGTCGAGCATGTCGAGGTGATCCGCTCCGGCGCGTTCTCGCTCGAAGAACCGACGCTGATCGCCGCCGGGGACTAGTACTTTGTCACACGAAGGATTTTGGGTTGCGTCCATTAGCCGGCGGGCGCTAGCCCCCGGTTCGAACGGGACGCTAGCGCGTTCCGGCTAATCGAACGAACCCCAAGTCCTGGCTGTGCCAGCGCCGGTCTGAGCGTGCCGACTACCCCGTGCGCTGCTGGGCTACCTCGAGAGGCTCTTACCGGCCCGCGTGTGCGGCGAGCCATCGTTCGAGGCGAAGAGCCTCAACGAGAAGTTCTCGATCGACATCGCCGCCCCGATCCGCGGAGCGGGGCCGTTCTCCCCCTTCCGGACGTCGCCGGGGTCCACGGTCTTCGCCAGTCCGGCTCCCGGATCGGTCCCGGTTGTCGCGGCTTTCAGGCCGGATGTCCGGACGACCGCGCCCCTGGTCAGCGGGGCGATCCATTCCCGAACGACGACCATCGTGATCCGGGCGGCGGAACGATTGCGAGGGGCCGCGACCGTCATCACGCCGTTCGCGCGACTCCGGTCGGCGATCCGCCATTCGTGCCATCGGTCCACGAGGCGGTCCGAAGCCATGCGTACCGAATCCGAACGATCCTGGCCCTGTA
>JAEYWB010000030.1 GCA_023429275.1 Planctomycetota bacterium | reverse complement strand
CCAAAGGGTATCCCACTTCTTGCATCCCCCACCACCAGCTAACGGATGCACCCGACTCGATTTCGGCCCGGAAAGGCCGAAGCAGTCCTGGAAAACAAAACGTGCCCGGGGGGCACAAAGCCTCCGGGCACGGCGTTTTTCAGGGAAGGCGGGCTCGATCAGCCCTGAGCCAGCGGCGGCTTCTTTTCGGTGATGCTCGGCCACTGCGGGGCCATTTCGGCGTTGAGCTGCTTGTAGTCAGCCCACTGAGCCGGGAGGTTATCCTCGTGGAAGATCGCGGCGACCGGGCATTCCGGAACGCACGCTTCGCAGTCGATGCATTCTTCCGGGTGGATCACGAGGATCGCCTCGCCCTCATAGAAACATTCCACCGGGCAGACGACGACGCAATCCGTGTACTTGCAGTTGAAACAGGGTTCGGCAACAACGTGGGTCATGGTGTGCTCACTGGGCTTGTCAACGCCGGATTCGCGGCCGTCTCTGGCGTTTTAGGTCGGTTGGAAAAGACTGTCAAGGACACAGTTTTTGTAGTGAAATCCTTTTCTCTCCCCTGAGATTGCGGCTCAATTTCGAGACTCCGCAAACGCTCCGGAAGTCCTCTTCAGCCGCCGCCGTCGCGGTAACCCCTGTTGACCCTGAATCGGCCTTTGCCGTACGTTCCGGCGGACTTCGCCGACCGCCGCCGGCTTACTGCCCGCGGGGGGGCGAATCGCCCATGGATGGGCTCCGCCAGATGCCGTTCTCGATTCCCATTCTGCAGCGATACGTCTTCGGGGAGATCCTGCGCGTCTTCACCTTCGTACTGATCGTCCTGACGGTGCTCGTCATCTTCGCGGGGGTCGTCCAGCAGGCCCTCGAACGGGGGCTGAGCCTCCAGCACACGCTCAAGATCCTGCCGTTCATCGTCCCGAGCATGATGCCCTTCACGATCCCGTCGGCACTGCTGCTGACGGTGTGCGTCGTGTTCGGGCGGATCGCCGGGGACAACGAGATCACCGCCGCCAAGGCGGCCGGAATCAACGTCCTCTCGCTCCTCTGGCCGGCATTTTTCCTCGGCGGGGTCCTCAGCGTCACCTGCCTCCTGCTGACCGACCAGGTCATCCCCTGGGCGGAAAAGAAGATCGAGACGACGATCGTCCAGGCCCTCGAGGAGATCTTCTTCGAGCAGATCCGGGCGAACCGGGCGTTCGTCGACCATTCGCGGGGGATCCACATCATCGTCGGCGGCGTCGAAGGAAAGACGCTGACCCAGGTGATGATCCAGCATGCGACCCGGTCGGGCCGGGTGACGACCGTGTACGCCGACACCGCCAACATCGAGATCGATCTCGAGCGGCGGCTGCTGCTCGTTTCGATGGACCACGGCTACCTCGATACGCCGGGAGGCCGGATCAGCCTGAACCGCCCCTGGTCCGAAAAGATCCGCTGGGATCCATCGACCTCGAAGCCGAAAGCCCGGCACCTGACGCTTCAGTCGATCGAGAATGAGCTTGCCGTTTCGGGAGCCGCCCGGTCGGAACTGCGGGAGCAGCAGACGGTGGAATGCCTGCTCGAACTCGGCCGCGGCCGCGCGGACCGCGGGTTGCCCCTTTCGGCCCCCCTCCAGACCCGCATCGCCGTGGCGGACGACTGGTATCACAAGCTCCGGACCGAGCTGCACAGCCGCTACGCGCTCGCCTGCAGTTGCTTCTTCTTCGTCCTCCTCGGGAGCCCGTTCGCCGTGCTGATGGCGAAGAACCAGGTGCTCACGAGCTTCCTGATGTGCTTCGGCCCGATCGCGGGGGGGTATTACCCGCTGATGCTCGGGCTGATGACGCAGTCGAAGTCCGGCAACATCGACCCGGCGTGGTCCATGTGGATCGGCAACACGATCCTCGCCCTCGCCGCCTGGCACGTGCTTCGGAAGGTCATGAAGCACTAGGGGGGATAGGGCCTAGAGCCTAGGGCCTGGGGCCGGACGAGCGCGGGTGTCTGTCGGCTTTCAGGTTGGCATTGATGGCGATGCGTCGGCGATCGCGGTCTGACGAACGCTACCGGCCCCCGTCCCGTAGCCTGGGGTCGGTCGCTTCCTGCAGGCCCTCGCCGATCAGGTTGTACGCGAGAACGGTGAGGAAGACCGCGATTCCCGGGAAGACGATCAGCCACCAGAGGTCATAGTTGGATCGGCCGTCCTTGAGGAGGTCCCCCCAGCTCGTGGTCGGCGGAGGGGGGCCGAAGCCGAGGAACGTCAGCGCATTCTCGGTGAAGATCGCCCCCGCGATCCCGAAAGTGATCGGAACGAGGACCGGCGCCATCGCGTTCGGGAGAATGTGGCGGAAGATGATCCGTCCGTGGCCGACGCCCAGAACGCGGGCGGCCGAGACAAAGTCCGACTCCTTCAGACGAAGGAACTCGGCCCGGGTCAGACGGGCAATGCTCGTCCAACCGAGAAGTCCGATAACCGCCATCATGTGCCAGATCGTCGGATTGCGGATCAGGACCATCATGGCAATCAGGAGCGGCAGCGTCGGCATGCACATCACCGCTTCGGTGAACCGGCTGATGAGCGTGTCGATCCAGCCTCCCGCGTATCCACCGATCGCACCGAGCGTGATCCCGATCACCGCGGCAATTCCCATCGAGACGAACCCGACGACGAGGGCCGTCCGCGTGCCGTGGACAATCTTCGCAAAGACATCGACCCCCTTCTGGTCTGTCCCGAACCAGTTCTGCGCGCTCGGGCGGCCCGTATCGCGGCTGGGGTTCGCCGGCCGTCCCGGCCAGAGGTTTTTCTGAACCGAGTAATACGGGTCGTTGAACGTCAGCGGCCAGATCGCCCAGCTCTCGGGGTCCTTCGTCTTCAGAGAATCGTAGAACTTTCCCCGGAACTTATCGGTGGTGAAAATCGGGTTCTGCCATCGCTCGTTGAAGTAGTACATGCAGGGGAAGTACAGGCTCCCTTTGTACTTGCAGACGATCGGCCGGGTCCCGGCGATGGCGGGCGAGAAGATCGCCACCAGGCAAAGGAATCCGACGCAGATCAGCGCCGCCATTGCGAGCGGACGCCGTCGAAACCGTTTCCAGGTTTCGGCCCAGAAACCGGGCGAGTAGGGGACGATCAGATTCGCCGTGGGGGCCGTCTCCGGCAGGGAGCCCGGATTCTGGTGTGGTGCACTCATGATTAACGGTCCCCCAGGCGGACGCGGGGATCGACCACGGCGTAGAGGATGTCGGCGAGGAGCTGCCCGACCACAGTCATCAGGGAGAACAGCAGGAGAAGCCCCATGATCAGGGGATAATCGCGGGCGGTAATTGACTCGAAGAACATCTGTCCGATTCCGGGCCAGCTGAAGATCCGCTCGATGATCACGGACCCCGTCACGAGCGACGGCAGCATCAGGCCGAGCGAAGTGATCAGGGGGATCAGCGTGTTCCGGAATGCATGCCGGACGAGAATCGCCCGTTCACTGAGCCCCTTGGCCTTGGCCGTCCGGATGTAGTCCTGCCGGATGACTTCCTGAAGGTTCGCGTTGATGAACCGCGTGTCGTACGCGAGAGCCCCGTAGGTGTAGCAGATCAGGGGAAGGCCCAGGTGCCAGAAGAGGTCTTTCACCTTGCCGGCAAATGACAGGGAGTCGTAGTTGTCGCCGTACATTCCGAACAGGGGAAACCATCCGAGCTTGAGGGCCAGCCACATCTGGAGAAACAGCGCGGCCACGAAGCTCGGGAACGAATACATCATGTAGAGGGCCGTACTCGCCGACCGTTCGAGCTTCGTCCCCGACCGGGCCGCGACATAGAGTCCCAGGGGGATTGACGCGGCATAGGCGGCGATCAGCGACGTCACCGAGAGAAACAGGGTTGGCCCCAGTCGCTCGCGGATCAGGCGGCTGACGGGCTTCTTGTGGGTAAACGAAGTCCCCATGTCCCCCTGGACGAGTTTCCAGAGCCAGTCGCCGTAGGCGGCGTAGAACGGCTTATCGAGGCCGTAGATCTTCCGGAGCTGCGTCATCTGCTCGACGCTGATTGTCTTCGTCGGGTCGAGCTCCGCCATGTTGAGCGTCAGCGGCGTCCCGGGCATGAAGCGGATCAGGGCGTACTGCAGGAACGTGATGAACAGCAGGGTCAGAACCCCGATCATCAGCCGGCGAGTGAGAAACTCGAACATGAGAGGTGATGACGGGAAACGGAACTCGTAATGGGACGGAAGCACCCCGGCCAGGGGACGCGCGACCTCCCGATGGAAAGCCGCGGGACTCAGCCCGCCGAGGCGGGCCAGGTCCGTGCATCACTTGACCGACCAGATGGCGTCGATGCCGGGGGAGTAGCTGTAGGGGCCACGTGGGCTGAACATATACCCGCGGAGCCGCTTGTTGAACCCGAAGAAACCACTCCGGTAGTACAGCCAGGTGTATGGCTGGTCTTCCCAGAGGATGTCGTCGATCTTGCGGTAGATCGCCATCCGCTTCTCTTCGTCGAGTTCCTTGCGGCCCTCTTCAAACAGCTTGTCGACCTCGGGGTTCGAATACTGGGTGTAGTTCCGCTCCTCGCCGGTCTTCCACAAGTTTTCGGTGGTGCTTGGATCGGTCCCCGTGCCCCATCCGGCGAACTGGGCCTGGAACTCGTGTTTCTGCGCCTTCTCCTGCATGACGGTGAACTCGGTCGGGCGGACGTTGCAGATGATGCCGATGTTCTCAAGGTTGCGCTTCAGGACCGTGCACATGCTGATTCGCAGGTCGTCCTGAACGCACATGATGTCGAACTCGAACTTGATCTTCTTGCCGTCGACGACCTTGTCGCGGATGCCGTCGCCGTCGCTGTCGGTCCAGCCCGCTTCGTCCAGCAGTTCTTCCGCCTTGTCGAGATCCTGCTTGTAGGGGGTGCGGGGCGTTTTGGGAGCCATGCGCGATGCCGGGTGGAACTCCCCGACCGACTGCTCGTACAGGCCGTAGCACAGATCCTCGAGCAGCTCCCGGTAGTCCATCGTATAGGACATCGCCTTCCGGACGCGGACGTCGGAGAAGAAAGGGGTCTTCGTGTTCCAGCCGAAGTAGAAATAGGTCCACTCGACTCCCCGGACCTTCGTGGACGTCGCGTAGAACTCGTCGTCCGTCGTCTGGGTGACCCATTGGTTAGGCATCAGTTCGATGTCTTCCACGTCCCCCTTCTTGAATGCGAGAAGCTGAGTGTTGCGATCCTCGAGAACGCGGAACCGGACTGTTTTGAACCGCGGCCGGTCGCGAACCTGCTTGCCCCCCTGCATGTAGTACTCTTCGCGGCGCTCGAGGATGACTTCCTGGCCTTTCACCCGGCGAACGATCCGGTAAGGGCCCCCAACGACGGGGCTATCCTCGATCTTCACATGGGCTTTCGACGTCACAAGCGTCGGGTCGTCGGGAATCGTCGATTCGTAGATATGCTTGGGGATGATCGGGAAGTTGAGGTTCCAGACGTTGGTGACCAGCGGGGCTTTGTGGAAGACGACAAAGGTATGGTCGTCATAGGCGTGGATCGCCCGGATCTGGTCGGTTCCGGTCCGGACGGCCGGAACAGGGACCTCGGGGGTCATGATGACTTCGAACGAGAAGACCACGTCGTGGGCCGTAATCGGCTTGCCGTCGCTCCAGGTCAGGTCCTTGCGGATCACGACCTTGTCGTACATGTTGTCCTTGCTCGTCTGCCAGGAAACGACCGTGTCCGGGGTTGCGAAGGGCCGCATCGTCCAGTCGAACGTGAAGAACCCGATCGATGTGAGGCTGACGACGTAGCCTTCATAGACGGAGCTCTGGAGCAGCGGATTGGTCGACTTGATGTCCGCCGGGATGGAACGGTTGAACGGCCGGTCCTCGTCGACATCGTCTTCGCTGAGTGGCGGACGTCCGAGACCATCGAGGATCCGCTCGTTGTTCGCGGTGCTGTCGTTTTTCAGCTTCAGCGCCTCTTCGGCCGTCGTCTGCTGGGGCTTCTTGGCGAGATGATCAGCCAGGAGCTTTCTCGCATCCTCCACAGGGCGGTCGATCCATTCCGCCGACTTCTCGAGTTCGGCCAGCGGCGGGGCGGTGAAGTTCTGCTGGAACAGCTGGATCTTCTCGCCAGGCTTTCTCGTAACTGCCGGCTCGCTCTTTTCAGGCTCCGAAGAAGGGCCGGAGGCCGACTCGGACTTTTCCGCCGTCGGAGAGGCGGATGGCTCCTCCCCGGCGGGAGGAGAAGGCTGCGAATCGCAGCCGGAGACGAGCAAGAATCCTCCCAGGAGAAGTCCTGAGACCAGCAGCCGCGTCCCCAGAATTCGCATCGATGTCGATCCTTAACATGAACAGGCGAATCGTCTTGCGCCCCGTCGCAGCGAGCGGACTCCTGAGGGGCACGCCCGATTCTGGCACAGCCCTGCCATGCAGGCAAGGCGTATGAGCGATTCGAGTTGGATCACTTCGTGATATCGCGGGCAGGAAGCCGCCATCCGACACCGATGGCGACACCCTGCGTGCCTCAGGACGATCAGGGCCATCAGCTCAGCCACGGTCGAAGCCGGAAGACCGCCCCCCTCGGCAGAGGCGAACTCGGCACGCTCACCGTTGACGCCGGGACGGACGGCCGCTGCCGCGAAGCGAAACGATCCCTCCCGATCAGAGAATCTCTTCGATCACCCGGCCGCGGCTGAGGGGATGGGGGCGGCCCTGGGTGTCCAGAAGCTCCGTGTCCGGCACGTAGCCGAGACAGTGGAACATCGTGGCGTGGAGGTCGCTCGGTTCGACCCGGCCGGTCAGCGGGAAGGCGGCGTGCTTGTCGGAGCGGCCATGGACGACGCCCCCCCGGACCCCTCCCCCGGCGAGAGCGACGGAGAAACAGTGCCCCCAGTGGTCGCGGCCCGCCCGGGCGTTGAACTTCGGCGTGTGGCCGAACTCACCGACCCACATGACGAGCGTCTCGTCGAGAAGTCCGCGGTCGGCAAGGTCCGTGAGAAGTGCCGAGTAGGCCTGGTCCATCCACGGCATCAGGAACCGCTTCAGAAGATCGTTGTGACGGTCGTGGGTATCCCAGCCTCCGCCGTTGGGCTCCCCGTCGACTTTGCACCAGTTCACCTGGACGAGAGAGACTCCCGCCTCGACGAGCCGCCGGGCCATCAGGACGCTCTGTGCCCAGCGGGTCCGTCCGTAGCGGTCGCGGGTGGCATCGCTCTCGAGCGAGAGGTCGAACGCCCGGCGGACGCCGGAGCCTCCGAGCAGATCGAGAGCCTGCTCCGATTGCCGGCTGAAGTCGGACGCCGCAGTCGACGTCGCGATGCCGTCGAGGTGCGGGTGTAGTTGCTCGAGAAGTGATAGCCGCTTGTTGAGGCGGACCGTCGGAACCTCTGGAGGGGGCATCAGTTCCGGCACGTTGAAGCCAGGCTCGGAGGGATTGCACGTCAGCAGCCAGGGATCGTACTTCGGTCCCAGGACCCCGCCGGTCTGCCCCGGCCAGACGACTTCGCCGACGTTGGCAATCCGATTGGGGATGGTGATGGCGGGGGGAATTCCGCGGCCGTCATTGCGGCGGATGTACTTGTTGACTGCCCCCCAGTGGGGAGCGAGGTTAGGGGCCTTGGAGACGGCGTTCTCGGAACTCGGCGGCACGTGCGGCACGCCGGTCATCATGTGGTAGCCGCTCGAAGAGTGGGCGTTGTCGTTGGTGACCATCGCACGCAGAACGGCGATCTTGTCGGTCAGCTCGGCGGTCTTCGGCATCAACTCGCCGATTTCGAGCCCCGGCGTCCGCGTCGAGATCGTCCCGAAACCGCCGCGGATCTCTGCCGGGGCCTCGGGCTTGGGATCCCAGGTCTCATGCTGCGGCGGACCGCCGCCTAGGAAAATCACGATCACGGACTTGGCACGGCCGAACGAACTCGCCACCTGCGGCGCGACGTCGGGGGCAGCTTCAGCGGCACGGCGACTCGCGGCAGCAGCCAGTCCGGGGAGGCTCACGGCTCCTAACTCAAGACCGCCAACCCGCATCCATTCGCGTCGAGTGAAGCCGGGTTGGTGGATTCGAAGCATTCAATCGTCCTCCATTCGGGCCTCGAGCGCTTCGAGGCAGTCTTTCAACCGATGGTCACTCCATGGAGTACCACGGCGGGTTCGTCGGCTGTTGATGAGCGTAACCCGATCGCGACCTCAATGCATCAGCAATTGCCAATGTCTTTTTTCGACCATCGCCGTCTTGTCTATGAAGGCGGGACGCGGCGGGCCAGACGACCGAATTCGAGGGTCTGCGAATTTCGGAATTCGGAAAGTTTCCTGAATCCGTTCCCGCGGCATCAGCGAAGACACGGCCGAGCAGCTCAAAGTCGTCGCGACCGACTTGTTCCGAACCAGACAAATCCTCGAAAGGGAATATCATCATGCGACTGTTTGCCGTTCCAATGTTGTCGGTAGCTCTCCTCTTCGGTGCGGCCGCCACCGCGAGGGCCGCCGAGAAGGACATCGTCGATACCGCGGTCGGTGCGGGGAGCTTCAAGACGCTCGCAGCGGCCCTCAAAGCGGCCGATCTGGTCGAGACTCTCAAGGGCAAGGGGCCGTTTACGGTGTTCGCCCCGACGGACGAGGCATTCGCCAAGCTGCCCGCGGGGACGGTCGAATCGCTTCTGAAGCCCGAAAACAAGGAGAAGCTCGTCGCGGTCCTGACCTACCATGTCGTTCCCGGGAAGGTCCTGGCGAAAGACGTCGTGAAGCTGACCGGGGCGAAGACCGTGCAGGGATCGTCGGTCAAGATCGCCGCAATGGATGGCAAGGTGAAGGTCGATGCGGCCAACGTCGTGAAGACCGACATCGAGGCAAGCAACGGCGTCATCCATGTGATCGACGCGGTGATTCTGCCGAAGTAACTTCGTCCGAGCCCCGGGTTAAGACAGATCGATGAACTGATGCTGAGGCCCGTCTCGCGGCGGACCTCAGCATTCGCATTGGAGGAGGTCGCATTGCCTGTCCCGTTGCTCTCCCGGGTCGCAAAGGGCGAAACTGCCGCGATCGACGAGTGTCTCGATCGATATGGCGGCCTTGTCTGGTCGCTGGCGCGGCGGCTCTCGCCGATGACCGCGGATGCGGAAGATGCGGTCCAGGAGATCTTCATTGATCTGTGGCGAAGCGCGGGGCGGTACAGCGAGCAGCTCGGCGAGGAAGTGACGTTCGTCTCGACACTCGCACGCCGGAGGCTGATCGACAGGTTGCGTTCAATCCGCCGAAAGCCCGACCAGGTTCCCATCGACGGCGCGGAGCTCGTGTCTGCGGCCCCCGTAACAGCCGTCGACGAGACATCTGAGGATGCGAGCCGGGCTGCGGAGTGCCTCGGGAAGCTGCGAGAGAACGCCAGGCAAGTTCTCGAGCTCTCGATCTATCACGGGCTCGCGGGAACATCGATCGCCCAGCGAACCGGCCTTCCGCTTGGAACCGTCAAGACGCTGATACGGCGCGGACTGACGCAACTGAGAAGCTGCATGCAGGCGGTCCGACGGGTCGGCGCGGAGGGAGGAGTCTCCCTGTGAACACGACTGACGACGGACAGACCCCGGACGGTGATCCTCGCCACGACCGCTGGGAGGAGCTGCAGATCGACCGTCTGCTGTATGGCCTCTCGCCTGAGGAGCAGCTGGAGTACGACGAGCTTGCGAAGACGATGCCTGGCGACTCAGGCGGCTTCGAAAGAGTCGTGGCCTCGATCGATGTCGCCTGGCGGGATGTCCATTCCATGCCGCTTCCCGATCATCTCCGCCGGGCGATCCGTGATCGGGCTTTGAGGGAGTTGTCGTCTCAGCCGGCTCCTGCCTCGAGAATGGCCGCGGGAACCTCGCGAGGACGATCGACCCGGCTGCCGTGGGCTGTCGCTGCGGTCTGCCTCGCCCTGGCCCTCTACACCGCTGTCGTGCCGCGATGGCAACGACCTGGAGACCCCAATTTCTCCCGGTCACGAGCGGCACTGATTTCGTCCGCGACCGACGTCATCGAGCGACCGTGGTCGGCCGGGCCGACGCCGATCGCAGGGGCAGAGGGGGACGTCACCTGGAGCCCATTGCGCCAGGAGGGTTACATGAGGTTTCGCGGCCTGCCTGTGAACGATCCGGCCAAGGAACAGTATCAGCTGTGGATCTTCGACCGGAATCAGGACGAGAAGACGCCGGTGGATGGCGGGGTTTTCGACATTTCCGCAACCGGCGAAGCCGTGATTCCGATCCACCCCAAGCTGAAGGTGAAAGAGGCGTATCTCTTTGCCGTGACGATCGAGAAACCGGGCGGGGTTGTTGTCTCCAGCCGCGAGCGACTGCCGCTGCTGGCCGCAGTCGACGACAAGGGGTGACCACTCGTCACCGGATCGGTCAGACGGGTCTTCGGCCTCGGCTCGACGTCAGCACATTGCGACCCGAAGAGGGCAATGCCGCTCTCGACCCCATCCCGGCGAGATCAAAGGCTCACTGAGAACGAACCGACCAGCTCAATTCTTCGGTTGTTCCGGAGCGACATCCGCCTCAGCGGCCGCGCTGGGGTCGACCTTCTCGAGCGTATTGAAGTACTTCTTGATCGTCTCGTGGTAGCCTGGCGGGACCTGTTCTTCCTCGATCGCCTCCTCGGCCGCCTGCTTGATCGATTCGACCGCCTGGCGGTACTCCTTCTTTGTGTCGCCCGATTCCGTCAGCCCCTTCGTCTTCAGCGAGAGAAGGACCTTCCCCTTCTGAACCTGGGTCTTGGCCTGCTCCTTCTTGAAGTCACTCTTGATGGAGTCGTCTTCCGGCGGACGGC
>JAEYWB010000012.1 GCA_023429275.1 Planctomycetota bacterium | reverse complement strand
GTTGGAGTAGGGGATCCCGAAGTACTCATCGAAGCCCTGCCGGGTCGGGAGGAACTCGGGCTGATCGCCGAGGTGCCATTTACCGATGCAGGCGGTGGCGTATCCCTCCTTCCTCAGGAGCTCGGCGATCGTGACCTGGTCGGGATGAAGGCCGACCACCGAGACCGGAAAGAGGACGTGAGGAATGGGAAGGACCCGCTTGGGATAGCAGCCCGTCATGAGGGCGGCGCGGGACGGAGAACAGACGGGGGCTCCGTAGTGGCTCGTCAGCTTGCGGCCTTCGCGGGCCATGCGGTCGAGGTGGGGCGTCTTGTTCTTCGTCGAGCCGTACGGCCCGATATCGCCGTAGCCGAGATCATCGACATTGATGAGGACGAAGTTCGGCCGGTCGGCGGCGAAAGCGGAGGCGGCCAGGATCGCGAACAAGCCGGCAGCGAGGAGACGGAGCATGCGAGTGGTCCGACAGGGAGAAAGGGGACTGACACTTTCTACCGGGATCGATATTGCGGGGTCCACGCTCGACCGACCGTTTCACCGGACACTGACTGTGCGGCAGGGTCGTTTCCCGCCGAGGTACACTTTCCCGGCGAGCATCCGATACTTCACCAAACGTCTCCGCACTGAAGGCAGTCACCGGCAGTCACCTATGGACAATGAGTTCGATCAGCAGGTCGCGAAGCTCGGAATCGGAAAGATCCGGCGGCACATCTTTCTTTGTGCGGACCAGACCAAGCCCAAGTGCGTCGACAAGGAGGCGAGCCTGGCCGCCTGGGACTACCTCAAGAAGCGGCTGAAGGAACTCGGCCTCAGCGGGGAACAGGGTGTGTTCCGGACCAAGGCGAACTGCCTGCAGGTCTGCCTGCGCGGCCCGGTCGCGGTCGTCTATCCGGAAGGGGTCTGGTACCACTCCTGCACGCCGGAGGTTCTCGAACGGATCATCCAGGAGCATCTCATCGGCGGGCGGGTCGTCGAATCTCACCGGTTTGCCG
This sequence comes from Planctomycetota bacterium, assembly GCA_023429275.1. GTDB lineage: Bacteria > Planctomycetota > Planctomycetia > Planctomycetales > Planctomycetaceae > Planctomyces_A. Next base: position 1,692 of record JAEYWB010000012.1, on the reverse strand, counting down.
GAGAGTGCGGTGCCATGACCGCGGCGGCGCCCGTGGCGACCACGGTGGAGTGAGTCTCTGGTATCAAGGCCAGGGTGGTTCTGCGGACGTCTCCGGATCCGGCTCCTCCGCCGGAGGCCCATCGTCGAGAATCGCCCGGTTCAGAAATCGCCCCCAGAGGAGGTACTGGAGGGCGAGGAGTGGTGCAAACAGCGCCGCGAACGCGAGTGGGGCGAGGATCGCTCCCCCAGTCAGAGCTGCCAGCAGGGCGAGTCCAGTCGTTCCGGCAACGGCAGCGGCCACGATCGCCGTCATCCGGAAGAGGATCGAGCGTTTCGGATCGCTGTGCATCGTGCCCCTGTTGCCGGGTTCCGCAGACTCCGATGGGCCTCCCGCAAAACGCGCCACGTCGTAACAGCAGGCTCGTCGCCAGCCCCCGATTCGAACCGGACGCTATCGCGTTCCGGCCAAACTGACGGCCCCCTGATCCTGGCTGTGCCAAACCACCAGGGCCCAGGGCGTGCGGCCAGTGGGCACTGGCCAGGGGAGTCGGAGGAGGAGATTCCCTGTCACAAACGCGGGCCCTCATCCGTCCTCTTGTCAGAACGACCGAACCTTCGACCGTCTCGAAGGGGAGTCGATCCTGTTCGACCTGAGGAGAGTGCCATGACCCCGCGCATCGATTACACCACCGTCGCCCCCGAGGCTGTCCGGGCCCTGTACGGCGTCGAGAAGTATCTCCGCCAGTGCGGGCTTGAGCACAGTTTGCTCGAGCTTATCAAGATCCGCTGTTCGCAGATCAACGGATGTGCCTACTGCCTCGACATGCACACGAAGGATGCCCGCGCCGCCGGCGAGACCGAGCAGCGGATCTACACGCTCCCGGCCTGGCACGAGACGCCGTTCTTCACCGAACGCGAACAGGCCGCGCTCGCCTGGGCGGAACGGATTACACTCGTCGCCTCAGGCGGCGTTCCTCAGGAGCTGTTCGACAAGACCCGCGAGCAGTTTTCGGAGAAGGAGCTCGCCGACCTCACCTGGGCGGTCGTTGCCATCAACGCCTGGAACCGGATTGCCCTCAGCTTCGGAAACGTCGTCGGCTCCTACCAGGTGCCGGCCGCGATCCGTTCGCAGGCGTCGTAGATGATTGACTGGAGACAACGCGTGAAGGTCACTTGTCAGTGCGGGACGTCGATTCCCGATCAGACCGATGCCCTTCCGCACAAGGCGCGGTTTGTTGCGGACCAGGACTGGTTCGACCTCATGGAGACGGCCGACGGACTGACCTCGCACGAGATCCGCACGACGCTGTGGCCCAAGGTACGGATCGCTTACCAGTGCCGGGAGTGCGGTCGGATCTGGCTCAACGACAAATCCGGACGGCTGCACAGCTTTGCTCCCGACCGTGCCGACGGACCGCGAGACCTGTTCACAAAGTAGTCCTCTCGCTCCTCGAGAGGTCGGGTGCTCAGCGGTGCGGGCAAATTCTCACCCGAACGTCGCTGCGAACTCGCTTGAGAGAAACTCGATATGAGGGGCCGCCACCCTGGCCCCGAGCCGCGGACTTGTGACACTCATCTGGAGGAGAGAGACGGCTACTGTTTCGGGAGCTTCGTGTACGGTTCAAAACGCAACGGCGCGTCGGACCGCGGGTCGACGACGCGGAGCGTCATGTTGCCGTCGAGCAGGTCTGTCAGCAGCGTCCCGCAGATC
>JAEYWB010000959.1 GCA_023429275.1 Planctomycetota bacterium | reverse complement strand
ACGAGTCCTCGGTGAGGCTACGCTTCGGGCGCAGCCGGGACCGGCTTGTCCGGTCGAGGCCCGTTATGAATGCTCCCGTTTCGACGAGGCAAGAAGACTTCCGCAAATCCCGGGAACTTCAGGTTCGAGTGGCGAGTTTCGCTGATCGCTCCCGGCAGAATTCAGGAAACCTGAAGAATCCCCACGAAAGAGATGCCATCCGCGCTCCGCGCGGAGTCGATCGGCTCACCGGGCCAATCCTGGACGACCGGGGTCTGCAGTGACGGACAGTCGGGACGTGGCATCATTCGTCTTCGTCCTCCGAATCCTCGTCTTCGTCGTCATCCCCCTGGTAGTCCGGGTGAAGCGGGTTGCTCGGATCGAAGAAGAAATCCCCCAGGCCCATCGGGAGAGCGTTTCCGCCGAGGGACTGCTTCTTGCGTTCGGCGAGTCGCTGCAGGTCGAGAGCTTCGTCCCCCAGGCAGGCCTTGAGGGCTTCCCGCCAGGCGACGTCCTTTCCGAGGGGGTGCTTCGGGACGGCTGCGATCCGCTTGAGGGCGTACCTCAGGACATTGATGCCGTCCCGCGTCGAGAAATCGAGCTTCAGCGCGTGAGCCTGCTGAAGGAACTCGACCGTGAGATTCAGCATCTCGTCGTCGGCGAACGGCAGGTGGTACTTGAGGATCGCCAGTTCGTCGTGGCGGGCGGGGTGGCCGAGCGTCAGGGTCGGCTGGAGCCGGCTCTGGATGTAATCGGGGATCTCGAAGGTCGAGTCGTCCTCGTTCATCGTCACGGCACAGCGAAAGTTCTCGTGCGCCCGGATCGTGATCCCGGCGACGATCGACTCGACGTAGCGGCGGTGATCGAGGAGCGGGGCGAGGCTCGCCCAGGACTTCTCGTTCATCCGGTTCCCCTCGTCGAGGACACAGACGCCGCCGCGGATCATCGCCGTCACGAGGGGGGAGGCCTGGTACTGGATCTTGCCGCTCTCGGCGAGAACCGGCGTCACCAGGAGGTCCTCCGGCCGCGTATCCGCCGTGCACTGGTAAATATAGAGATCCTGCTTGCGGGCGCGGGCGGCGGCGATCCCGAGCGTCGTCTTGCCGATGCCGGGCGCCCCGACGAGCCGCGGCGCAAGGGGCAGGTCGCGGGAATCGACTACCAGCCAGCAGGCGAGGAGCTGCTTCAGGACTTCGGACTGACCGATCCACTCCCCCCCCGAGGCATCGGGATGCCCCAGATGGAGCCGGATCCCGTCGATCTCCACCACCCTCAATGCCGCCACCGGATCTGAAGCCACACCCATTCCATTCCCCTTATCTTCTACGTCCCGCCTTGCCGTCGAGAGCTTCATCATACGCGTGCCGGGCCCGTTCGTCGCTCACTGGCGACAAAATGCCAATCTGACAGCAGGGCGACTTGTCCCCAGATTGAGCGACGATGCCATAATGGCACCACTGGGAGGTTTGCCTGAGGAATGTCTGTTGAAGCCCGCGTGAAACGCTGAGTTGCGTCGAGTCGCGAGAACTGGAATGGCGTTTGCCTGACGGCTGTCATGTGGACGGGCGGCGATCAAGCTCCTGTCCCGAGGAGGTTTTCTATGGCCTTTCGTGCAGACAAGCTCACAGTCAAATCGCAGGAGGCGGTCCAGGCCGCCCAGCAGCTCGCCGAGTCCAAAGGGCATCGGCAGCTGGTCCCCCTGCATCTGCTCCGGGCGCTTCTCGATGAAGCGGAGGGCGTCCCCCGCGCGCTTCTGCAGAAGATTGGTGTCAATTACGCACAGCTGTCTCGGATGACCGATTCCGAGGTCGACCGGCTTCCGTCGTCGACCGGCTCGAATATCCCGCTGCAGGGCTCACCCGAGATCATGCAGGTCTTCGAGGCGGCTCAAAAACTGGCCGACCAGATGAAGGACTCGTTCGTCTCGACCGAGCACCTGTTCCTGGCGCTGACGCAGGTCGACGGCCCGGTGAAGAAGCTCCTGCAGCTGAACGGCGTGGAAGAGGCGGACGTCCTCAACGCCCTGAAGGCGGTCCGCGGCGGCCAGACCGTCACCGACCAGAACCCCGAGGAAAAGTATCAGGCTCTCAAGCGGTACGGGAAAGACCTCGTCGAACTGGCCCGCAACGGCAAGATCGACCCGGTCGTCGGCCGCGATCAGGAGATCCGCCGGGTCATCCAGGTTCTCTCCCGCCGGCGAAAGAACAATCCGGTCCTCATCGGCGAGCCCGGAGTCGGCAAGACGGCGATCGTCGAAGGTCTGGCGGACCGGATCGTCAAAGGGGACGTTCCGCAGAACCTCAAGGACAAGTCGGTCATCGCCCTCGACATGGGAGCCCTGATCGCCGGGGCGAAGTACCGCGGCGAGTTCGAGGACCGGCTCAAGGCGGTCCTCAAGGAGGTCGAGCAGTCGGAAGGACGGGTGATCCTGTTCATCGACGAGCTCCACACCGTCGTCGGCGCCGGGGCGTCCGAAGGGGCGATGGACGCGTCGAACCTCCTGAAGCCCGCTCTCGCGCGGGGCGAGCTGCACTGCGTCGGGGCGACGACGCTGGACGAATACCGCAAGCACATCGAGAAGGATGCCGCCCTCGAACGCCGTTTCCAGCCGGTGATGGTCCAGGAACCGAATGTCGAGGACACGATCTCGATCCTCCGGGGCCTCAAGGAGCGGTACGAGTCGCACCACGGGGTCCGGATCACGGACGACGCCCTGATCTCGGCGGCGACGCTCTCGGATCGCTACATCAATGACCGGTTCCTCCCCGACAAGGCGATCGACCTCGTCGACGAGGCGGCCTCGCGTTTGCGGATGGAGATCGACTCCATGCCGGTCGAGATTGACGAGGCGACCCGAAACCTCACCCGGATGCAGATCGAAGCGGCCGCTCTCGCCACGGAAAAGAGCGCCGAGTCGCGCGAGCGGCACGAAGAGCTCAAGCGGGAGATCGCCGAGCGGGAAGAGAAGGTCAACGCTCTCAAGGCCCGCTGGCAGGCGGAGAAGGACGTCCTCAGCGGCCTGAAGCCGCTGCAGGAGAAGATCGACCAGCTCAAGCAGGAGTACGAACGCGCGTTCTCACGAGCCCGCGCCACAAATGCCAACTCGGATTACATGCAGGCCCGTGAAGCCCAGGTGAAGCTCAATGAGTCGGAGCAGAAGCTGGCGGAGCTCCAGAAGCGGTTCACCGAGATGAACGCCTCGGGAGGCGAGCAGCTTCTGCGTGAAGAGGTCACGCCCGAAGACATTGCCAAGGTCGTCAGCACCTGGACCGGCATTCCGGTCGCGCGGATGCTCCAGACGGAGCGGGACAAGCTCCTCCGCATGGAGGACGAGATCCACAAGCGGATGATCAACCAGGAAGAAGCGGTCACGGCGGTGGCAAATGCCGTCCGCCGGTCGCGGTCCGGCCTGCAGGACCAGCATCGCCCGATCGGCTCGTTCATCTTCCTGGGGCCGACCGGCGTCGGGAAGACGGAGCTCTGCAAGGCCCTGGCCGGGTTCCTGTTCGACGACGAGCGGGCGATGATCCGCATCGACATGAGCGAGTTCATGGAGCAGCACTCCGTGGCCCGCCTGATCGGCGCCCCTCCGGGGTACGTCGGGTACGAGGAAGGGGGGCGCCTCACCGAGGCGGTCCGCCGGCAGCCGTACTGCGTCGTCCTGTTCGACGAGATCGAGAAGGCCCACCGGGACGTCTTCAATGTCCTGCTGCAGGTCCTCGACGACGGACGTCTGACGGACGGCCAGGGGCGGACGGTCGACTTCACGAACTCGATCATCGTCATGACCTCGAACGTCGGCTCGCAGGCGATCATGGACCTGACCGACACCGACGAGGAAGAGCAGATTCGCGAACGCGTCCTCGAGGCCCTCAGGCACAAGTTCCTGCCGGAGTTCCTCAACCGGATCGACGAGATCGTGGTGTTCCATCCGCTCGATCGGAACGACATCCGCAAGATCGTCGATCTGCAGCTCGCAAAGCTCGAGAAGCAGATGGAGAGCCACGGCTTCAAGCTGGAGGTTTCCGACGCCGCGAAGACGCTGCTGGCGAACGAGGGGTACGACCCGGTCTACGGGGCGCGTCCGCTCAAGCGCGTGATCCAGAGCCGGCTGCAGAACTCGCTGGCGAATTCGCTTCTGAGCGGCGAGTTCGAAGCCGGCTCGACGATCCACGTCGACAACCAGCACGGCGAACTGACGTTCGAGCGCCGGTAGGAAGCGATTCGAAAGCCGTTCATTGCCACAGAGGCCACAGAGGACTCAGAGAGCCACTGCCATGCAGCACGGATCGAGGTAGTGGGAAGACCGGTCGATTCTTCCCCTTGCCAACTCTGTGTTCTCTGTGACCTCTGTGGCTCAATCTGCTCGCTTGCAATGGACCCGCCGTCCATCGGAAGGACCGGTTCTCAATCCGCCCGCCGCCGCTTCTTCGGAGGCGTCTCGAGTGCGACGGTCTCGCTGGGCCGCTGGTCGGGAGGATAGGGGCAGAGCGGGATGCTGCGGGTCGGCTCCGCGAGGACCTCCGCGAGTGTCGTCGAGCCGAATGCCTTCTCGACCATCGCCAGGGCGGCGTCGAGGCGGTTGTGGAGCGGGCAGAGGTGGGCGCCATGGGCCGCGAGGCCGAGAGGGCAGGACCTGATCCGCTGAATCGGCTCGACCGCGTTCACGACCTCCAGGATTGTCAGCTCATCGGGCGACTTCTTGAGGAGGACTCCCCCGCCAACCCCCCGCTGCGACGTAAGCAGCCCCGCGTCACGAAGTCCCTGGAGGACTTTCGAGAGATAGGCCCGCGGAACCAGGGTGGTTTCGGCGATCTGGTCCGTCGTCCGCGGGACGTCAGGACTCGCCGCGAGGAAGACCATCGCCCGCAGCGCGTACTCCACGGTCTGGGAAAACACCGGAACTCTCCGAAATTGGACATTGACATCCACAATTCGAGCCGACAATCTGTCAATGTGGACGTCGATGTCCAGTTTAGCATCCCACGGCCGTGCGGGGACCAGGGATGTCGGCATTTCCTCAGCAGAATCCCCCAGACTCTCCGGAGAGTGACTCATGAAGACCATCGATGAACGGCGGCTCGAAAGCGACCTTGAGTACCGCGTCGGCTACGTCGCGGAGTTTATGGGCCTCTCGGCCGACGACGTGGCCGCCGTCCACGAGGCGGCCCCGCTCCTCGCCCCCGTCGTGCCGGCGCTCGTCGACGCGGTCTACAACAAGCTCTTCGAATACAACTGCACGAAGCGACATTTCGTCCCGCGGCAGACCGGCTATGAAGGGGACGTCCCGGAGAGCCTCGAGTCTCTCCAGATGGATCATGACCAGATCACCTTCCGCAAGCAGCACCTCGGCCGCTACCTGACCGCTCTCGTGACCCGCCCGTACGACGGAAAGATGTTCCAGTACCTCGACAACGTCGGGAAGATCCACACTCCGAAGGGGGGATCGCCGACGCTCGACGTTCCTCTCGTCCAGATGAACGCCCTGATGGGCTTCGTCGCCGACGCCGTGACCGCGACGATCCTCAGCTTCAGCCTGCCGGCCGAAGTCCAGGCACGGACCCTGCGAGCCTTCGGAAAGCTCCTGTGGCTTCAGAACGACCTCATCGTCCGGCACTACGCGGCCGCCTGAGCGTGCTGGCCTGGCGCTCCGCCCCGCGAAGGCGAGGCGGAGCTGCATGGTCAGGCCGGAGCGACCGTCAGCATCCGGAGCGTTTCCCGAAGGGATTCCACGCGACGCGCGGCCATCTCGAGGACGTTCCGTGACGCCGAAGGATCGGCCAGGCGACGCTCCCACTACTCGAGTGTCTCCCTGACTCGCTCGGGGAGCGGCATTCCTCCGTGGTGCGGGTCGGTCAGGGCGGCACTTGTTCCAAGCTCGACCAGGACGAGAACGACCTGGAACGCATCGGCGTCGAGTGCCGCGAAGACCGGATGGCGGAACCCGGGGAGGACGAAGTTGATGTCGTACCCGAGGGCCACGCACTCCCTCGCGAATTTTGATCCCTGTGCCGGGCGGCTCGAGAGTGTGTACAGCTCGCGGAACAGGCCATCCCGGTCCCGACGGTTCTTCGGCGGCCCGAGCTTCCGAAGGAGCTCGTCGACCGGAAAGTAGAGCGTTTCGACATTGCTGAAGACCGGATCGTTCTCCCGAAAGCCTTCGTCCCTCTGCCCCCAGTAGAGGAGCACGCCTCCCGACTCCGGCGTGCAGTCGAGGAGAAGGTCTCCCCCCTCCCGCGTCCGGCCGATCGGAAGGCGCTCGAGCGGAAGGCGAAAGTCCTCCCGCTCGCGGAGAGCGACGGAGACGAGATCGGATTCGGAGCTCGTCCCCCGGACCGAGTAAAGACGTTCGATCGATAGCGCCCCGCGGCGGCCGAGAAACGCCCCCGGAGCGGGCCGTCCGCCATTCTGCTTAAGCAGCAGCGATCGATAGCCGGAAGGGAGGCGGATCGAGAGCCGGGACTCGCATTCGTCGAGATCCGCGTCGTTCAACGGCGGTCCGCCTCCGCGGAAGCGGATCTCGTAGTGGTCCAGAACGCTCATCGGCCCCTCGCCCTGAAAGTCCTGCCGAGTCTACCCCTCGTCCAAGGCAGCGGCCAGGCTCGGCTTTACCGGCCCGCGTCGGGAGATTATTGCTTCCGCCTTTCGAAAGACCGGAGCCTCCGCGCGATGTCGACCCTGATTCTGCTCACCCTCTCGAACATCTTCATGACGTTCGCCTGGTACGGGCACCTCAAGTTTTCCGACCGCCTTGACCTCAAGTGGGCGATCCTCATCAGCTGGGGGATCGCGTTCTTCGAGTACTGCCTGCAGGTCCCCGGGAACCGGTTCGGCAAGGAGGCGGGCTGGTCGACGACACAGCTCAAGGTGATCCAGGAAGCGATCACGATCGTCGTCTTCCTGGCATTCGTCCTCCTCTTCATGCGGGAGCGTCCCGCCTGGAACGACTACGTCGGCCTCACACTCGTCGCCGTGGGGGTCATGGTCACGATGGGCTTCGCCAAGGCCAAGGACCCCCCGACGACCGCCTCGACGACCGCCTCGACGACGGCAGTCGCTGCGTCGGCCGCGAGTCCCGACCAATAACCAATGTGAGGTCCGCCCACGAATGCCGGGCGAGAAGTTGGTTCAAACCCATTCCTGCCAGCATGCAAGGGGACAGAGAACTCAGAGGGGACTCTGTGTTCTCTGTCGCAGATCTCCGTTGCCGCCAGACAACCAACAGACTGCCGTCTTGAAATGGCTTCTGACAGGCTTCGGCAGAGCGACGCCGACGGCCAGCAGGCCGCTCGCTGTGAGTCGCTCCGGATTCCATCGCGGCCGGGCCCGCCACTTGGCCGGGCATCGTCCGGCTTCTACAGTCTCGGCATGATCCAGGTCGAGCAGGTCACGAAAGTCCATTATCGCGGCAACATCCAGATCCCGGTCCTGCGCGGGGTGACCTGCAGTATTCCCAAGGGGCGGTTCACGTTCATCGTCGGCCCCTCGGGGAGCGGCAAGAGCACGCTGCTCTATCTTCTCGGAGCGCTCGACGAGCCGACGTCCGGCCGGATCGTCGTCGAAGGGCGCGACATCGTGGCGATGTCCCCCTCCGAGCGGGACGCGTTCCGCCGCAGGGATGTCGGGTTCATCTTCCAGAGCTTCAACCTCATCGCGAACCTCGACGCCGTCGACAACGTTCTCGTGCCGTTCCTCCCGCAGGGTGAGGCAACCGAGCGTCGGGAGGCCGCGCGGTCCCTCCTGGCGACGGTCGGGCTCTCGCACCGGCTCGACCACCGGCCGGCGCATCTCTCCGGCGGGGAGCAGCAGCGAGTCGCCATCGCCCGGGCGCTTCTCAAACGCCCGTCGCTCATCCTCGCCGACGAACCG
>JAEYWB010000956.1 GCA_023429275.1 Planctomycetota bacterium | reverse complement strand
GAGAGGTCCAGAAGAGGATCTGCTGAGTCGGTGATCCACCTGGCGACTCGTGTCTCCTCAGAGCCAGACTGTCGACTGTCCGTCTGGCGTGGCAAATCTCCCGAAGATTTCGGATTTGGTGCTTCGGAGCTCCCGTTACGGCTGCAACGGTTTTCACGAACGTGGCGATCAGGCCACAATGGATGGCATGACCTGACGCCATTCGTCTCCCCCTGAGACGGGTGGACCGGCGCCGCGCCCCTCGTGGTGTAGAGGTCTGTTGCCGGCGCTCATCACGCCGCCGAAGAGCCGTTGCCGAAGTTGAACGTCCGAATCGGGAAGTCGACATGATCGAGGTGGAAGATCTGACCAAGGGATTCTTCGACCTCAAGCGGGGGGAGGTCCATGCTCTCGAGCGGGTCTCGTTCCACGTCAAGCCGGGAGAAATTTTCGGTCTGCTCGGCCCGAACGGCGCAGGCAAGACGACCTGCCTGCGGATCCTGAGCACCGTCCTCCGTCCGACGGGAGGCCACGCCCGGATCGCCGGCTACGACGTCGTCGAGCAGCCTGAGAAAGTCCGGGCGCACATCGGATTCATGTCGGGGAATACCGGGATCTACGACCGGATGACCGCCTGGGAGCTCGTGGAGTACTACGGCCGGCTTTACGGCGTCCCCGAGGAAAAGCTCCAGCCGCGTCTCGAATCGATCTTCGAGACACTGCAGATGAACGAGATCCGGGATGTCCTCGGCTCGAAGATGTCGACCGGCATGAAGCAGAAGGTGTCGATCGCCCGCACGATCGTTCATGACCCGCCGGTCCTGATCTTCGACGAGCCGACATCGGGGCTCGACGTCCTCGTGGCCCGCGAGGTCATCAAGAAGATCGACGCCCTCCGATCCCAGGGGAAGTGCATCATCTTCTCGACGCATATCATGCGCGAGGTCGAAAAGCTCTGCGACCGGGTCGCGGTGATCCACAAGGGGCGGATCCTCGCGATGGGGACGCTTCAGCAGCTGGCCGACCGTTACGACCAGCCCGATGTCGAAGAGCTGTTCTTCGAGCTGATCCAGAAACACGACGAAATGAACTTCGCCGCGCCGGGCTCATTCTGAGTACCACGCCGCCTTCACCACGAGACAGTTGATCCCGCCGCGGAGCGAGAGTGCATGACCTGGAAGAACGTCCGTCTGATTTTCCTGCGGGAAGTCCGCGATCAGCTCCGCGACCGGCGGACCCTGTTCATGGTCGCCATTCTGCCGCTGCTGCTCTATCCCGCGCTCGGGGTCGGCATGGTGCAGATGACCCTGACCTTCTCGGAGCAGACGAGAACCGTCGTGGTCCTCGGTGCGGCGGATCTCCCGGACCCGCCGCTGCTCGATCCGAAGCGGCCCGACCGGTTCGACCCGCGGTACTTCGCGTCGGCCGATGACGCCGAGAAGCTGCGGGTTCTGACCGAGGAGAACGTCAAGGGGGGGCTCGACACCGAAGAGGGGCAGATCGATGCGGGCATGGTGGTGCTTGCGAAGCGAAACCGCGAGCAGATCGAGGAGCTCGCGGCGACGATTCAGAAACTGCGGCAGTCGGACGGTGAGCTGAGCGCCGTCAGGCAACGCCTCATCGCCGACAAGGCTCCGAAAGACGACAAGACAAAGATGCGTTCCGCCGAGGAGATCGCGGTGGACGAAGCCCGGGAGAAGGAACTCGACGCCGCGGGGGCGAAGACGGAAGCGAGGCTGGTCGAGCTGAAGGCCGCGGTCGATGCCTGGTTTAACGGCAGTCCGATCCAGGTGCTGATCGTCATCCCCAAGGGCTTTCGAGACCAGGTTAAGACGGTCGACGAGCTGCTGCAGGACCGCAAGGGGGACCTGCGCGAGATCGATCGCATCCCCCGCCCGATCATCCTGCAGAACAGCGCCGACGAGAAATCGCAGCTGGCCTATCGCCGCATCAAGGACGCTCTGCGGAACTGGGAGTCGGAGCTTCTGCAGGCCCGGCTCTCGAAGGCAGGCCTGCCCAGCACCCTGACGGCCCCGGTCAACGCGATCGAAGTCGACATGGCCCGGCCGGACGACATGGCCGCCAACCTCTGGAGCAAGCTCTTCCCCGCCATGCTCGTCATGATGGGGGTGACCGGCGCCTTCTACCCGGCGATCGACCTCGGGGCGGGCGAGAAGGAACGGGGGACGATCGAAACCCTGCTGATTTCTCCCGCAACCCGGACCGAAATCGTCAGCGGCAAGTTTCTGACCGTCCTGCTCTTCAGCGTCACCACCGCCCTCCTCAATCTCGTCAGCATGGGGATGACGGGCAAGTACACCCTCTCGGTGTTCGGGTCCAACCGCTTCGGACAGCTGGGTGATATCAGCTTCCCGCCGGTCACATCGCTGATGTGGGTGGTCATTCTCGCGGTCCCGCTCTGCGCTCTCTTCAGTGCCCTGAGCCTGGCTTTCGCGATGTACGCCAAGAGCAACAAGGAGGGGCAGTATTACCTGACTCCGATGCTCATGGTGGTCATGGGGCTGACGGTCTTCTGCCTCAGCCCGGCGATCGAGATCACTCCGTTTTACAGCATCCTCCCGGTCGTCGGACCGGCGCTCCTGCTCAAGGCCCTGCTTCACAGCTCGCATCCCGTCGGGGAGATGCCGTACTACCTGACCGCCGTCCTGCTCTCGAGCATCGCCTATTCCGCGGCGAGCCTCAGCTGGGCGATCTCGCTCTTCAAGCGTGAAGAAGTCCTGTTTCGTGAGGCGGAGCGGTTCGACCTCGGTCTCTGGATCCGGCACCTGCTGCGGGACAAGGAGCCGACGCCGCGCGCGGTCGAGGCGGTGTTCTGTTACTTCCTGATGCTGGTCGTGCAGTTCGCAGCCCTCAGCGGACTGCGGGGAGCCGTCGAAGGTCAGGGAATCAGCGGGATGATGCGCGCCCAGCTCATCTCGATGCTCATCACCGTCCTGCTGCCGCCACTGGCGATGACGCTGATCCTGACGACGGACTGGCGGCAGACTCTCAAGCTCTACTGGCCGAGATGGCAATACCTGGCGGTCGCGGCCATCCTTCCCTTCGCGCTCCTCCCGATCGCCAGCGAGCTGCTCAAGAACCTCGAATGGTTCTTCCCGAAGCCCCCGGGAGCCGCCCAGGACTTCATGAGAGGCCTCGCCAGCCAGGAGGTTCCGCTCGGACTGGCACTTCTCGCGGGGGCGATTGCGCCGGCGATCTGCGAGGAGCTCGCCTTCCGCGGTTTCATCCTGACGGGGTGGCAGAAGTCCTACCGCAACTGGGCGGCCATTGTCGTCTCCTCCTTCGCCTTCGGAATCATCCACATGATTCCGCAGCTGGTGTTCAACGCGATCCTCCTCGGCCTCGTCATCGGCCTCCTGGCGGTGCGGAGCGGAAGCCTCGTCCCCGGCG